>JANNPR010001219.1:0-12599 GCA_031400345.1 Planctomycetota bacterium
CTCGTCGTCGCTAACAGTCCGCAAAGCAACAACGACACCCCGCCCACTATCATCCCAAACTGTGCGACCAGCTGGTTTGCTTTTTGAGGCGATTGTTTTTCGAGTCGATAAAACTCGGGAATCAATACGGCGCTGATTGCGCCGCCGATAAACAACGTGTTTAGCAGATCCGGTATCGTAATCGCGAGGGCCGCCAAATCAGCGTCGCGTGAGATCCCAAACCGGGCAGCCATCACTAGTTCTCGTACAAGGCCTGTCCCGCGCCCCAACAGCATGCCTGACGCCACTAAGAGAGTGGTCATCGGTAGCTTTCGGTCCGTCATGCTGCTGCTTTCAATGTTATTTGCTGCGGGGGAATGGCCTGCCGCGCCAAGATCAGCGCTCCGCACAATACCACCGTGGGGGTATTCGTGAGCATCGTCGAATAGCCGCAGGCGCCCATCAACACGGTCAAGCAAGTGGAAACTAAGAGATAGACGTGCGTCCAACTAAACTGCCGCAGAGTTGCCGCGATGATCAAAATGAGTACCGGCACTGTGGCGATCATGGCCGCCGTCAATTCGCCGAGCGTCAACCCCGGCATGTAACGCTGCAGAAGGTCTCCGTAGCCATGATAAAGCACCTGAATCATGTCGCCTTGGTAGTAATCGTGCAGTTTCGTGACGAACAACGAACCTTGCACGCCCGCCAGAAATACGACTGGGATCATACCCAATAGAATCAAGGGACGAAGTCGAATACGGTGGTTGGCCATGCGAAGATCACAAACAGCCATCGTCAACCAGGCCAGGATCGTGGCGAATCCAACAATAAATGTGCCGCTCGAAACCGTCATTAAGGGAAGGGCGAAAAAGTTGTGTATCAGTACGCGTGGAGTTGTCATCAAACCACGGCACCAGAAGACGTGCGCACGCATCAGTATGGCCGAGCCAAGAAACGCCGGACAAAGACGCCCATTCATCAAGTAACCCAACGTGTAGATCACGCACGTAACCGCAAGTTCGTGCTTGTGCAATTTCGTTTGCAGGCCTGCCACCGCAGTTCGATTGATCAACATGGTGGTCGTCATCAGGAGGATTCCGCAGTAAAGACCGAAGGCCTGGTCTTGCGTCAGTGGAGTGACTTCTGCCAATAACAATGCGGGCATCGCAACTCCCGTGCGAATGCCCCACGGTGCGAGCAAGTTGTCCTCCCAAGTCTTCTCGAAATATAGATAGGGATCGAGTTCGCCAAGGTACTCCTTTACGGACGGCCAGATGGTGAAGGATACGACGTCCAACGTGCACAACAGTATGTACACGAAGCTGATTACCAAAAACAACCGACTGACAGTCGGCGCGCGCCGAGTTCGTTGGTTGTGAAGCGGCAGATGCCGCGGTGACCGCAAGGGACGCAGAGGTATCGTTTGGGCGCTGCTCACTGTTAATTCACTGCGCTGCTAAGTAGACCCACAGAAGTAGTAATGCGGTACACCAACCCGAAGCGCAAGCGAGGTCCGCGAGAATTGCCTCGCTTGCGCTTCGGGTTGGTATACCTTTCAATGTGTTCCCACTTATTGTTCGTGCTCAGTTCGTTCCCGTGGAGCCGAGCAGCGATTGCAGCGTGCTCAGCACCAGACGACAGTCCAACCAAAAGCTGCATTCATGAACGTATTCCAAGTCGAGTCGGCAGGCAGCCTCAGGCGGAAGGGAGCTTCGACCACTCGCCTGCGCCATCCCGGATATTCCCGGCCGAACGCTGGCACGAAGGGCGCGCTGCTCGGCAGTCCAGCCGCTCAATTCGAAACCCACATAAGGCCTTGGCCCCATTAAGCTCATCTCACCACGCAGTACATTGATTAACTGGGGCAGCTCATCGAGGCTCGTCCGGCGGAGCAGCTTCCCCACCGTCGTAATCCTGGAGTCGCCTTTCGTGGTGTATTGCGGCCCAGTATGTTCGGCGTCGATTCGCATCGAGCGGAACTTAAAGATCATGAACGGTTGTTCGTTCAGTCCCAATCGCTTCTGTCGAAAGAGAACGGGGCCCTGCGACGTACACCGTATCGCCAGCGCCGCCAAAACCAACACGGGCGACAGCAATGCCAGTGCCATTGCGGATACGAGCACGTCTGCAAATCGTTTACCCCGGTAGCCTAAGACGGCACGATCTAATTGCCGCGATGCTTCGCGAGTGAGTGCCGTTGACATACAAAACTCCTGCGTATTGATTCGCTCGGATGATGGAAGTAGTAGGCACCATGCGTGTGCCCTACGGCACACGGTGTGTGCCTACTACAACGCGACGGCGGATACTTGGTATTTATCTCAAGCTGCGACGGGAGAGTAGGCGCTCTGGTTCGTCAGTGAAAGACCGATTTCTTGAAGCGTCGGCGCATGATCCAAACTTTGATCAATGAAAATGCGCTGCCAGAACTCCAGAGCGAGAAGCGTTCGAATCTGCCTCGACAAATTTCGACGCCCGGAGCTATGTTCTTCCAACAGGGCTCGGATCGTCCGGGGCTCGAACAAGCCTCGTGAAACGGACCGCGACGAAAGCAATGTTTCATTGAGCAGCGGCAATAGTGGACCTCGAAACCATTCGGCGACGGGCAAAGTAAACGTCTGTTTTGGCCGATAAATGATGTCGCGTGGCAGGACCCTGGCCGCGGTCGTCTTGAGAATCGACTTGGATTCACCGGATCGTATTTTTAGATGACCGGGAATTCGAAATGCCAATTCGACGAGCCTGTAATCCAAGAAAGGCGATCTCGTCTCCAAACCCACCGCCATTGCCATTTTGTCAGGCTTCACAAGGTTGTTGCCTGGCAGCAGAAGACCCACATCTAGCCCCAGCATCTGGTTCAGCGGATCTTGATGCCGAAATTGGGCGAAATGTGGTTCCGCCAACGCGAATGCGTCCGCGCCCCCGATCAACCGCCTGGTTTGGTCGCAGTACAGTGACTGCCGTTCCTGCTCCGAAAAAATATTGATGGCCTGATAGCAGGCTCGCTCAAATGCCGGACGGTTACTAAACAACGCTTGGCATTCCGCCATCAAACGCAGATGGACGCCATAACCACCGAACAGTTCATCGGCGCCATCGCCGGTCAACGCGACCTTTACGTGGCGACGCGCCATACGGCTAACCCAGTAGGTGGGTAAGAACGAAACGTCTCCGTGCGGTTGGTCGTTAAAGTACACCGATAGCGGCCACGAGGCGGCAATGTCAGGTTGCACGATCTCGCAGTGGTGGTTGGTACCACAATATTGGGCGGCTTTCTGAGCGTATCGCCAATCTTCGTTGCTGGCATCATCCAAGCCAATGCAGAAAGTCGGAATATCTTTCGGCCGAAGTTCACTCATCAGCTTAACGATCAAAGAGCTATCGATTCCGCCCGATAAAAAGGCCCCGAGCGGAACATCCGAACGTAGTCGAATCCGCACCGAATCTCGCAGTGTATCCAGAATCTGGTCCTGCCATTCACTTTCGGAACGCTCTTCGGGCTCAGATTCGATTCGCCAATACGCACGTTCAGATACTCCGGAGGCGTCGATTCTGAGCATGTGGCCAGGTAATAGATGACGCACGCCTCGAAACAGCGTTAGCGGAGGCGGCACGAAGTTAAAGGTGAGGTATGCATCGAGAGCTGTCCAATCCAATTCGGGTCGCAGCCCCATGGGTATCAGCGATTTGATCTCTGACCCGAAACGTAATCGTTTGCCGTCGTCGTGGATGTAAAGTGGTTTTTTTCCGAGTCGATCTCGATAGAGCAACAGACATCCTCGGCGGCGATCCAGGATGGCGATGGCAAACATGCCATTTAATTGACGGATAAAATCTTCGCCGTCTCGTTCGTATAAGCGCAGGATGACTTCCGTGTCACAGGTCGTTCGGCACTCTACATTTTTGGAAAGCTCAACAAAATTGTAGATTTCACCGTTCTGAACGACGGCAATTTGGCCATCGTCAGAGAACATGGGCTGATGCCCTCCGGCTACGTCTAGGATCGACAAACGACGATTGCCAATGAGCATGCCATCGGCTTCATAAATTCCTTGATCGTCCGGGCCTCGATGAGCAATTCGTCGACAGGCAGCATCGGCCATCTCGTCGCCAAACGGCCGCCGATCGCGATCATAGCCTCCAATAATGCCGCACATCCGTGTTGCCCTCAAGTCTCATACTAACCCGAAGCGTAAGCGAGGCACTCAGGCTCGTCCTCGCTTGCGCATCGGGTTAGTGTAACCGTACCAATCGCTAAGCAGCCCGTCTCATGGCCGCGATGTCCATAATGCGACGCTGGAACTCGATCCGATCTCGTTCGATTTCCAAGGAACTGCGTTGCAACAATCCCTCCCGCGCCCGATTCAGTTTCGATATCTCGAGACTCACATCGACTTTTGCCTGCAGGTCCGCCAAACTCGTAGCGCGATGATGAAACGCGCGAGAGAGTATGGTCGCGGTGGCTCCCAGGCGAAGATATTCGCCAATCACCATTTCGCCGGGTATCAGGTTGCCCGCGCCAACGGTCCCTACGCCACCGATTCCAAAGCGTTTACCAAATTTACGGCAGGTCTCCGCGATCCGATCAACGACCCCGTTGGCCACGATCTCAAACAGAAAACTGAGTCCCAGATCTAAATGCAGATCGTTAAGCCCCACGTGAATTTCTTCGATGCCATCGACCTGAAGCACGTTAGCCAGATCGTTCATTGCTCCGGCCGTCTCCACCAATGGGACGATGGGAACACGACCGCCCACCAGCTGGCTAAAATATGCCAGTTCGCGCGCCGACCGAAACATCGGCAGCATTAACATGTCGGCGCCCGACTCAATGCAGTAGTCCACCTCGCTGCGACTTTCAGCATGGATGGGATTTACCCGCACAAGACATTCGGCGCCGCCACAAGAGTCCTTGACCGAACGGATGTTCTCGCGGCGGTGACGTGAGATCACAGTATCCTTGCCACCCTGACGTTCGACCTTGCCGAGAATCTCCAGGTCAACAAACACCCGCTGAACACCACATTGGCTCACAAACTTCGCAACCGTTGGATCATCGGTGATGAAGAGGTACTTCATGGTTGTCGCTATCCCTCATGCGATACAGGTACAATTAGGCAGCCTTTTCGGCTTTCCGAAATTTGCTCTTCTCGGTCAGAAGGTCTTCGATGGCATCTACTACGCGCGCCGCTGCACTGCCGACTTTGGGCAAGTTGCGCCGAGCTTGGACCATGGACCGAGATTCTGCCGAATCGATCAGGCAGCATTCGATGCCGCGGTGGATATCTTCAAGACGCCGCACGGGCCAGGCTATTCCCATCTGTTCGTAAGGCGACAAACGATCAAGCGTCACGTAGTTGGGGCTAAACAGCGAATAGTTCGGATCGATAAACTGCAGCTTCAAAACGGGTTTGTCGAGCAGAGCGGCTTCGATACTACAAGTCGATATTGTGCCCAAGACAACATCCGCCGCATGTAGTTGGATGGGCAGCTCGACTCGAGTGTCTGCCAACTGAACCCCTTCCGGTAGCGGCGGCAGATCCTTAGTTATGTTCGGATGAGGCCGATAAAGCATGCTCCAATCCGGATGCTGCTTTGCACAATCGGCAAGCGCACGCAACACAGCCAGGCGATGATCGTACGAAAAGCCGAATGTATCTGCCCAGAGTACAATTCGCTTGCGTTCCTGTCCGGTTTGACGCTTCCATTCATGTGACGCGGCTACAAAACTTGGATCCGCCAGGCGATCGAATGCCGGATTGCCCGTCATAATGACATCCTGGCGACGACGTCCTCGCTGAATGAAGTCATCGCGAACCGTTGGGGACATGACGTAGGACTTGTCCGCATAGTCGGGCGCAAACAGGAAATCCCATTCCAAACCGAACAAGTCGATGATGCAAGCGCAGGGAATATCCATTTCCTGAGCTACCATGATTGCCGCCCGTTCCGACTTTGGCGCGTTGGTGGCAATCACGACTGTGGGATTAACTTTCCGCAACGCTCGCCGCAATGGCCCGAGCGGCAGAAAGGCATGGCGTTGACGCTCGGAATACTGTCGCTGGGCCTCGACCACGCCCAGTCGTTGTTCCAAATCGGCGTAACATAGCCCCAAATACGCCTGCGACTCTGCCGGAGACACAAGATTCTCGTTGGCATGGTTGTGCGCCATCAGCTGCTGACCAACCTCTATCGCGCGTGTATCCGTCGGCAACAAAATATCTTGAAATCCAAGAGAGGGAATGCCTGCCGCGTCGAGTTTGATTCTAGCCGTGGTCAGTCCCAGCACCACGGGATCCCATTCGCCTCGCCGTTGCATCTCTTGCACGACGGGAATTACCATCCCAACATGCCCGCCGCCGTAACATACAAATAAGGGTCTTCGCATTAATCCAGCCACTCCCAAGGTGCGTCGTCAATCTTCGCTTTGATAGGTCGTGCCAATACGTAGGATGGGCACTCCTGCCCGTTCTCTGTCGTAGGATGGGCACTCCTGCCCGTTCTCTGTCGCAGGGTGGGCGCCTTGCCCGACCTCTGCTGGTGCTTAGGCTGCTGCCAGAACGGCTGGTGCATCCTGTTCCTGCCAAATGGGATGCCGCAGCTTCCAGCAACCATCTTCCTTTTTCCACAGATGTGGCGATCGAAACTTGTCGCACAACTCGATGAAGCGTTCTGGCTCGAGTCCGATGTACTCCATGATTTCATGGAAATACTTCTCGGGAAACTCGCCATCGAAGCGTTTCACAAGCGCGATGCCTTCCTCGCGCGTCAAATGCTTGTTGCGAATCTCTTGAGAGGCATCGTAACTAGCACGACCAATGCCAAACTTGATGTTCGTCGTGTAATAGTGAAACCCGTCGATCTTGTCGTCGAGGCTGTTGTACTTGCTGTACGTGCCTTCGGTACGGAACGGGTTCGCTTCGAAGCCACAGTGTTCCACTGCGTAGTAATACGCCTCTTGCGGCGTCCACTTAAGATAGTATCCCAGGTAGTGCACCTCAACTTCCGTTTTGTCAAACGTGCTCGCATCGGATGGAAGGTACGCTTCCAGATCGCAAGGACGCAAGCCGTACTGGTTGAGTAAAGTTTTTACGGGTACTCCGGCCAGTCGTAACGAATCGGCATTTTGAGCCGCGTGATAGGACTTATCACGGAGTGACGAATTGTTGTCGGCGATGGGGTTGCCGTACTCGGCCTCGTTCTCCCCGTAAAACACCAACGGGACCCCCAACCGTGCAGCCATTTTCGGTCCGTAGTTCTTCTGGCCGAGAATGAACGTCTGAAATGGATGCAGCAGATTTTCAATGGATAGTCGCGTGAGCAACTTCATGACCTGGGGATTCTGATTGTAGGAAATATTATCGAATCCGCCGAAGGCCAACCAGTTTTTAAAATTCTGCCATCCGATGTCGGTATACAAAATGGGCGGCCAGGTCACCGTCAGCGGGTGCATTCCATAGATGCTTTTCAGAACATGAGCTTGCATGCAGCTATCTTTGCCACCACTGCCCGGCACGATGCAGTCGTACGATCCGTCCTTTGAACGATATTGGTCCAGCAACTTGACGAGTTGCCTTTCTCGGTCCGCCCAATCGATTCGCTCCTTGATATCGGCCGTTCGGCAGGCGGCACAAATGCCTTCCTCGTCGAAGTCGATCGTGCCGATCTTGCGATCGGGCGTGTTCTTAAACTCCGGGGTTGAAGACGGGCGTTGATTCGAGATCACGCAACGGCGGCAATACTTTACGTCGTGAGGCAGGCCAAAAAACGCCTCTAAGTTTTCATGCGGCATGACGAATCTCCTGGGTGCGCTGCTCGCGGCAGACAAACTGGGCAATATTGCGGTAGACGTTTACTCCATCCGAACCACTTCGTTCAGGATGGAACTGAAAGGCAACTACATTGTCTTTATGAACGGCCGAGCAATATTCAACGTCGCCATACCGGGTCGTGGCGAGTGTTACCGCGGGGTCGTGGGGCTGCACATAGAACGAATGAACGAAGTACATGTGAACGCCGTCGCAAAGCCCGGTCAGCGGAGTATTTTCCCAACGGTCAGGTTTTCCGACGGGACGGCAAACTCGGTTCCAACAAACTTCGGGAACTTTAAGCGTGCCGTGGGTTCCCCGCGGACGACCAAGGTGTACGACTCGGCCAGGCAAAAGGTCGAGTCCCTTATGCAACCCGAATTCTTCGCTCTCGGACATTAACAACTGCATACCCAAGCAAATTCCGATCAGCGGCTTACCCGAGTGCGCGACGAGTCGTAACGGCTCAACCAAGTCGAGATTCTTCAGATTCTGCATGGCATCACCAAAGGCGCCTACGCCAGGTAGAATCACGGCCCGACTTGCCAGAATCGTCTTTGAGTCCGCCGTAATCTCGGCATTCAATCCGACTCGTTCGCAGGCTCGTGCTACGCTAAAAAGATTTCCCAACCCGTAATCCACGATGGCCACAGCGGCGGAAGTCGTATTTGTCATTATTTCTTTTCCTCGATTGGGACCGTTGACTGCGCTATGCGACTCGCGGGGAATCAACGCACCTCGCCACGTGCGCCCGTTTAGTTCCAGCGACAGTCGACGAACTGATCGGTCAGGAATTTCTTAATATCCGGCAGACAAGCAGTATGAATTTTTGAAGAGCTAGTCTTATTTCGTAAAAACTCGGTGTTGCCTTCAGCGTGAAAATCTTCATCGGTACTGCGATTATTTCGCACGAAGTCGTAGTGCAGGCACGAGGCTAGTGACACCGCATCTGCCTTTCCTTCCCGGATCACTTGATGGATATGTTGAATGCATCCGGCACCGCCGGAGGCAATCACGGGGACGGACACCGACTCGGAAATTTTTCGAGTCAATTGCACGTCAAATCCCTTGCCTGTTCCTTCGCGGTCTACGGAGGTCACGACCAACTCACCAGCACCCAGCTCGGCTGCGCGAACCGCCCATTCGAAGGCGTCCACACCAGTCGCGTTGCGACCACAATCCGTAAAGCACTCATAACGACCGCTGGGCTGCCGAATGACTTCCATCGAGACCACGATGGTGGAAGAACCGAAAATGCGAGACGCTTCCCGAATGAGTTCCGGGCGAGCCAGTGCGGCAGTGTTGATTGCCACCTTATCCGCTCCCGCGCGCAACACCTCGCGAATGTCGCTGACAGAACGCAAGCCGCCGCCAACCGTAAGCGGTATAGCGATGTCCCGCGCCGTGCGACGAATGATATCCGTCAGGCTATTGCGGTTGTAAAGACTTGCAACCGCATCCATATAGAAGAGCTCGTCCGCACCGCATTCGTAATAGTGTTGTGCGAACCGCTCCGGTTTTCCTAGCACTCGTAGGCCTTCTAAATGAACGCCTTTTACGAGGTTCGGGCCTTTGATATCCAGTCGTGGAATAATACGAATTTTCACAGCAACCCCTCCTTGGGCCGAGTGAGCGTCCCTGCCAGCTGTAAAGCGCGGCGGATTATAGTGAGACAACTGCGGCGCTGCAAGGAAGCTTTTGCTCACGAACTGCTAGCGGGTTAACTCCTCGTAGGATGGGCACTCCTAACTCCTCGTAGGATGGGCACTCCTGCCCGTCTTTTCTGGGGACACTGGACGGGCAAGAGTGCCCATCCTACGAAAAAGTTGGCTTTACTTCCGATTCTCTGGCTTAGTCGTACGTGTGGCAACTTCCATCCGATAGGGCTTGTTTTGCGAATATAGCGTTTGGCGCTTTTTCATATCGGACAGTTCGTCGGGCGGAGCGGTTTTTAGCCCCTTATCAATTTCCTTCTTAGCCTCCGGAAAACGGTTGGCATTCGCATACGCTGCGGCCAACACATCCGAGTGTCGGAAGTCGCTTTCACCATCCAGCTCGATGGCTTTTTTGGCGGCCTCCATGGCTCGTTCGGCGTCTCGGAATTTTTCGTCAGGGCAAGTGGCCATTAACCATGCCGCGGCACAAAAGGCCCAACCGAGTTGCGGATCCACGTCGATCGCTTTTCGGAAATCCGTTGCGGCTTTCTCCCATTGTCCCAGGTGTTGGTGCGCTTCACCCCGATACGTGAGCACAGTCGCACTTTGCGGCGTCGAAAGCTGCACCGCACGGTCCAAATCCTTGACAGCCTCCGCAGCCCGACCTAAACGTAAGAGAACTCGTCCTCGGCTGGTCAACGCACCCAAATCGTCTGGCAACAAACGAAGCGTTTCCTCGTAGTCCTGCAGCGCCACGGCAAACTCTCTTAATTCGAACCGGATTTCGGCTCGGTTAAACCAGGCGTTGGCGTAGTCGGGTTTGAGTTTCGTGACGCGATCAAAGTCCTTTAACGCTTGCTCGTACTTGCCGATCAATGCATAACTGACGCCGCGATTATGCAAGGCCTTCCACCGATCACTTTCGTTCGCAACCGCTTGCTCAAAATCGGCTAATGCGGCAGCGTCCAGCTTTTGCGCACGCTCCATTTCACCGCGTCCGGCCAGTTCGGAAGCCTGTTCGCTATAGGTTTCTCCGCGGCGATTATGAGCCCACGCTAACAATTTCTTAGCGTAATCGGAAAGTTCGCCGGTTAGCTGCAAGCGACGGGCGTCATTACACAGATCTACGATCTCGCCGTACTGTTCAACCGTTTTAGCCGTTTTCGTCAGTTTGTACGCCGAGTTAAGCAAAGACGTGGGGTCGTCAGCACCAAAGGATGAATTCTGGAAGGTCACCAGCGAGCTAAATAGGACCACATGCCTGATCAACTTCCGGGCCAACTCACCCGCGTTCGAGCCACGGCGAGCCGCCGGCTGGACAGTGGCGTGTCCGTCCGCACGAACGGGACGGGAGGTCCATTCACCAAGGCCGTCCACGCACCCATTGCGTTCGACCAAGCGGAGCCAAGACACCTTGTTCGAGCAAATCATCTTCATAGCCGAGCTCCGATTTCGTCTTGCCGAGTCTACTCATGTGGCTCGGTCATACTCCAAGGGTCGAGCGCCTTGTCCAACGTTGCGTCCGGCAAGATTCCTTGCTCGCGGCAAAGTTCGCGGATGGTTTTGCCGGGGGTTTCAAAGGCCTCTTTCGCCAATTTGGCGGACTTTTCATAGCCAAGAAGTGGGTTGAGACTGGTCACCATGGACAAACTTTTTTCAACCGCGGCTTCGCACGCTTGCGCATTCGCCTCCATACCTTCCGCGCAAAAAATCGACAAATGCACGAGTACACGCTGCCAGCAGCCGGATGCTCTCCAGGGCTGCTTGGCCCATCACTGGCATCATGATGTTCAGTTGAAATTGGCCCCCGGATGCGCCGCTAAACACCACGACCTGATCGTTTCCGATCACCCGAGCGGCGACCTGCATCATGCTCTCACACATCACCGGATTCACTTTTCCCGGCATGATGGAACTGCCCGGCTGTCGGTCTGGCAACTTCACTTCATAAAAACCGCATCGAGGTCCTGATCCCAGCCAGCGGATATTGTTGGCAATATTGAATAAAGTTACGGCAATCGTTCGAATTTGCCCGTGGGCTTCTACCAATCCATCTCGTTGGGCATTCGCCTCGAAATGGTCGGGGGCCTCGACAAAAGGAATACCTGTTTCGGAAGCCAGCGACTCGGCCACCCGCCGGCCAAACTCGGGATGCGTGTTGATCCCGGTACCGACGGCGGTTCCGCCCGCTGGCAGCTCTAATACCGCTTGGATTCCTCGCTGAGCTCGCTCAATTGAAAGCTGAAGTTGACGAGCAAACCCGCCGACTTCTTGTCCAAGCCGTAGCGGCGTCGCATCCGCTAAGTGGGTTCGGCCGATTTTGATAATAGTGTCCCACTCCTTGGCCTTCTGAGATAAGACGTCCGCGAAACGCTGTAATGCCGGCAGCAGGTCATTCTTAATCTCTCTGGCAACCGCAACGTGAATCGCGGTCGGGAAGATATCGTTGGTGCTTTGCCCCATATTCACATGATCGTTCGGATGAATTGATTTCTCCGCCTGAAAACGATCGCCACCCAACAATTCGATCGCCCGGTTCGCGATCACCTCATTGCAGTTCATATTGCTGGAGGTGCCGGACCCAGTCTGAAATACGTCGATGGGAAACTCGTGATTGAGCTTCCCTTCCGCGACCTCTCGACACGCCGATTGCAACGCTTGCACTTGCTCGTCGCTGAGCGGATTTTTTCCCGAGCCAGTGAGCTTTCCCAAGTCACGATTGGCGACAGCACACGACAGCTTAACTAGACCCAACGCATGAATCAGGGCAGGGGGGAGCGGCCAACCGGAAATGGGAAAGTTCTCGACCGCACGTTGAGTCTGCGCGCTATAATACGCGTTGGCTGGTACCTGAACTTCACCCATCGAATCTCGCTCGATGCGAAAATCGCCCATAATCTTGTACCCCTCGTCATTTATCGCCGGAAGCCAATCAATAGCGAATCCACAGCAAATGCGGCCGACCCAGTTTACGCAGCTCGTCTAAGGCCCACCAATCACGAGCATGATAGCGAGAAGGAAACTGGCGTCCAAGCCGAAAAGAGCCGTAGTAGTCCGACCACGTCAAATTGTTGGGTGCAGTCGCCAGTGTGCCACTGCCAGCCGCCGGAGTTGGCTTGGGTTACGCGACGGCTCGTTCGGCGGCAAGCCAGTG
>JANNPR010001222.1:0-9901 GCA_031400345.1 Planctomycetota bacterium
CACTGGCTTGCCGCCGAAATACCTTCGGTTGCGATCCAAGCCAACTCCGGCGGCGGCCAGTGGCACACTTTCGGTCGGATTAGCCATACGTTGCTTGTGACTTTAGTGACACTTACAATGTTGCTCGCTTTGTAGCCCACCCATCCTAGTGCGCCCAACGTACGACTATATGCCGAAAACCAAAACTCACGTCGCCCAAACAATTAGTTTATCCAAACAGTGCCTGGCGGAGGTTTTCGGTACTTTCATTTTGATTCTGTTGGGGTGTGGGGCCGTGCATAGTGCCGTGCTTACTGGCGCACAATCGGGTCTTTGGCAAGTAGCCATCGTGTGGGGCATTGCCGTCATGTTGGCGGCCTACACTGTCGGAGGAATCAGCGGAGCGCATATCAACCCCGCGATGACCATCGCCTTGGCGTTTTGGAAGCGTTTTCCCTGGGGGGGTGTGATTCCCTTTATCGCTTCACAACTTTTGGGAGCAATCTTGGCTTCGGCGGTGTTGTTTTTCATTTATCAAGGAATGCTCGTGGAAAAGGAACGAGTTAAAAACGTGCGGCGTGGGGATCCCGGAAGCGTCATAACTGCAATGTGTTACTGCGAGTACTTCCCATCTCCTGGTCCTCTGGCGGCTGGCGACGAGCCTTATTCATCCGAACGTCATCAGCAGCTCAAGAGTTGGGTGACACCCTCGATGGCATTCGTCGCTGAAGTCGTGGGGACGCTGATCCTTGCATTCGTGGTGTTCGCCGTTACCGATCCCAGAAATAGTGGTGGCCCAGGAGCGCTCGCACCCTTGTTTATTGGCTTAACGGTGGCAGCACTGATTTCTATCATTGGCCCTTTGACGCAGGCTTGTCTTAATCCGGCCCGGGACTTCGGGCCGCGGGTTTTCGCTTACCTAGCCGGGTGGGGCAGCGCGGCTTGGCCTGGCACGCAGGACTTAGGCTGGTTGACAGTCTACATCATTGCGCCCATCCTCGGTGCGTTGCTTGGATCGAGCATTTACGAGCTATTCATCCGAGAAAACTTCCCCAAGCCTCAGCATTAAAACCAGCCAGTTGTTGCCAGCCAGTTGTTGCCAGCGAGTTGTTGAAAGTCATCGAATGCATGTTCGGAAAAGCTTAGTTGGACAGCGCCGCTTTGGCCCCTTTAGTGTCCAGTCATGTCTCCGCCCACCGTCGACCTCGCGGCCTGTTGCTTTAATCGGCGATGAGCAGAACGTTTTATCGCCACATTGCTTTCCAGCCCGGAGGGCGATGAGTAATAGCCAGGGGCGTCAGCCCCTGGATAATTCATGTCGTTGGAGTGCATTTAGCCCCGGTAGGGGCGACACCGGGAGCGCCGACATACTAGATGCCGCACGTGGACGTCATCGCTGCGATGTGTCGCCCCTGCCGGGGCTGCGAACGAATGTGGGACGATTTCGTCCAGGGGCTGACGCCCCTGGCTATTACAAGTCGCCCTCCGGGCTGAACCTCGCCAGCAACGCGAGGGCGGCGGTGGGCGGGGGCACTACAAAGTCGCGGTGTCGTAACCCCGTGCAAACTGCCCGGGGACAGGCAGAAATGTCGAGACATCGGTGGCATAATGGCGCTGTCCAACTCGCATTGGCGACTGTCTGGTTGAGTATCGTGGCATCGACGGCTGTCGCTGCCGACCTACCGTTCAGTCCGGAGCAGCCCTATCAGGCCCAGCGAACCAATCCAGTCACCTATCAAGTCAATTTTTGCGCAATTGTTACGGCACCCTACCAGACCAAGCAATTGCGAGTGTGGTTGCCGATCCCTCAGACCGATTACGGTCAGGAAGTTGCCGAAAGCAAACTGTCGACATTCCCACTCCAAGTGGACCCGCAAATTGACGTCGAGAAAGTGTTCGGCAACAAGTTTGCATATTTCGAATTCGCGTCACCCAAGGGTGCGCAAATCATACGACACGAATTCACGGTCAAAGTTTGGGAATTGAATTGGCAGCTGGACGCTGGCGACATCCTGACAGTGAACGAGTGGCCCAGGTCCTTTGATCGATATCGCAGCGGAGATGAGCAATCGGTAGTGGTGGACGAACGCTTTGTGACGTTACTCGATACGATTCTTCCGAAGCGAGCTAATCCGCTTACCGATCTTGGCTCGGTGATGAATTGGGTTAACCAAAATTTTGTGTACGATCATACGGCAGCATCTCTAAGTGCCGATGCCGTGCACGCGTTACAGACGCGCCGGGGGCACTGCAGTGATTATCACAGCTTTTGTGCTTCCATGGGTCGGGTCATCGGCTTTCCTACTCGAGTCACGTATGGCATCAATCCGTTTCCTAAGGAGTCTCCGTCGCACTGTAAACTGGAGGCTTTCCTGCCGCCCTACGGTTGGGTAAGTTTTGACGTATCGGAGACCCACAAGCTTTTGGGTGAGATCCAAAAGAACACCAAACTTTCGCCGCAGGAGCAGGCGCGGCTCACGAGTGCGGCTCAGCAACGCCTGATCAGCGGCTTTCGTGACAACACTTGGTTCTTACAAACTCGCGGGACCGACTACGCTTTGGTGCCGCCTGCCACTCGTCGCGTGCCTGTGGTTCGTACGATTTATGTTGAGGCCGATGGGCAACCTCTGGCCGAACCGGATCCAGCAAACAAGGAACAACGGGCGTATTCTTGGATGACAGCTCATGCGTACGTCCCCGATCGTGCAGTCACGTACCCATTCGTGGATATCAGTAGCCTCAAAATTACAAAGAAGAGCGACAATGAATAACCCTCGATTCATCATGGTTGGCGGTTTTTTAGGTGCCGGCAAAACGACGACTGTCGCCCGTTTGGCTCGACACTATAGCTCACAAGGTGAACGAGTTGCCATTGTCACCAATGACCAGGCGACCGACTTAGTGGATACGCACAGTCTACGGTCCCAGGGGTTCAACGTCGGCGAAGTGCCCGGTTCTTGCTTTTGCTGTAACTTTAACGCGCTTACGTCCACGATGGAGAGTTTGGGGGTCTCTGGACGTCCAGACGTAGTCATTGCCGAACCGGTAGGGAGCTGCACCGATTTGGTCGCTACTGTCTTGCGTCCGCTCGAACAAATCTATGAACAAGCTTTCGATGTGGCACCGTATGGAGTCATCCTCAAGCCCAGTCACGGGCAACGAATTTTGAAGAATCTGCCCAACGCCGGTTTCTCGCCACAGGCTGCCTACATTTTTCGCAAGCAGATCGAAGAGGCCGATTTTGTGGTGATCAATCGAATCGATGAATTGGCTGTAGCGGTCGTCGACGAATTAGCTCACTTGATTGAACAGCAGTTCCCGGGTCGGCCCGTTCTTCGCATGTCTGCCAAAACGGGTGAAGGATTTTCTGCCTTGTCTGACATGCTGGAAAGGCAGGGTCGGTTCGCTCGTCGGGTGATGGACGTGGATTACGACACCTATGCCGTAGGAGAAGCCGAACTGGGTTGGCTCAACAGCCAGGTGCTGGTTACGGCGCCGAAGCCGTTTGAGCTTGATGATCTGCTGTTAGATATTACGAGTCGGCTTAAGGCAAGTTTGGCATCGGTTGGAGCAGAGACCGCGCATCTAAAATCGATTGGTTTGTGGGAAGGCGTATATGGTGTCGCGAATTTGGTGAGCAGCTTTACCGACCCGGAACTTTCCTGCGCTTCGCGCTGCCGAGTTCCTCAAGCGCATGTGGTCGTGAATGCTCGAGTCGCCATCGATCCCAAGGAATTGGAGGGATTGGTATGCGACGCGGTGACGAACGCCTGCGGAGCAATCCAGGCCGACGCTAGTTTCGAATCCTTGCAGAGTTTTCGCCCAGGCCGCCCGGTTCCGACTCATCGGATCTTGGACGGAGCCGTGTGAGGGCGGCTGTAGGGTGGGACGAACCGGTCCGTTGGTGGGCTGGGAGTGTGCCACTGGTGGACGCCGAAACGACTAGGCCATTCAGTTGCGGTCTGATCGGCGTCCAACCAGTGCTGAACACCACGCGACAATTGCTTCACACTGGCTTGCCGCCGAATAAGCATTTGTTTGTAATCTAAGCCAACTCCGGCGGCTGCCAGTGCCACACTTTGAAGCACACATTGGCCGGCGCAAGTCTTTGGCCGACTTGCGGTACGACAATCTGGCTGCCACACTCTGAATTGAGTAGTGACAGGCAAACCGGGCCGAGAATTAACACGTTCCTGGATCGAACCGCAACGCGAGGAAGGTCCGCAAAAATTTCCTCGCATGCGCTTCGGGTTAGTTTAACTTTCAAGGCATCGCACTTAGCCAAACTCACAACTTATCTCACCTTTGGCGGATTGAAATGGAAAAAGTTCGGTTAACAGCTATTCATGCATCGTGGCTTTGGTTAGTTCTATTGGCGACGCAGTCGGTTGTTGCCGCTCCACCGACAAAAATCGTGCTGATCGCAGGCCCAATCACGGGACACCCCAAAGATGCCCACGAGTATGAAAAAAGCGTCATTCTCCTTAAGCACCTGTTGGATACCTCTCCCAATACCAACCATGTCGCAATCGAGGCACACTTTAATGGATGGCCGCTAGACGATGCGACGTTGGACGACGCCGCCACAATCGTAATGCTTTCCGATGGCGGGGATCGCGAGTTAACCAATCATCCTCTGTATGTGGGCGATCGTATAAAAACTCTGGAAAAGCAGATGCGGCGGGGTTGTGGGTTTGTGCAATTCCACTGGACGACGTTCAACCCCAATCGTCATCACGATCAGATCACCGATTGGGTCGGCGGCTATTTCGACTATGAAACTGGCAACGCTCCCAACAAATGGTTTTCGGCGATCAAGACTTGGGAAGGACCGACCAGTCTTCCCAGCCCCAATCATCCCATCTGTCGCGGCGTCAAACCGTTTCGTGTTCGCGAAGAGTTTTATTACAACATTCGCTTTCGTGAAAACGATCAGCGAATCGTCCCGATTGTCGCCACGGAACCACCAGGTGAAAGTAAGAGCTATCCCGTCGGATGGGCAGTCCAGCGTGCCGATGGCGGTCGAGGATTCGGGTTCACGGGTGGGCATTTTTACCGCAACTGGTGGTTGCCCGATTTTCGCAAACTAATCCTGAATGCCATCGTCTGGTCAGCCCGGTTAGAGGTTCCCGATGACGGTGTCCAGAGTCGATTGGAAGATCCTTTTCGAGTCCTGATCGTCACCGGACACAATCATCCAGCCCATGACTGGCGAAAAGTTACGGCAGCGCTGATCCCAGTGATCGAGCAGGATCCGCGAGCCATCGTCGATGTTACCGAAGTCGTCGAAGACCTGGGCAGTTCGAAGATCGACTCTTACGACGTGCTCGTCATGAACTATTGCAATTGGGATAGGAAAGGTCTTAGCGAGAACGCCAAGACGCACTTTTCGGAATACTTGAAACGTGGAGGAGGCCTATCGGTGATCCATTTTGCTAATGGATCATTCACCGACACGCTACCCAACAAGGAGTCCGATTGGCCAGAATACCGGACCCAAATTGTACGACGTATCTGGGAACATGGTGACGGCAAGAGTGGACATGATGCCTTCGGCCAATTCCGGGTCGAGATTTCGGACGAACCACACCCGATCACGAAAGACTTGAAGGCATTTGACACCATGGACGAATTGTATTTTCGTCAAATGGGCGATCAGCCGATCACGCCGCTGGCGAATGCCACATCCCGGGTGACAGGTACGAGCGAGCCAATGGCATGGGTCTACAAATATGGGGAGGGTCGCATATTCCAAACGGTACTGGGACATGCGGATGTTTCGGTTCACATGGCAGGGCCTCTCATTCGTCGCGGTACTGCGTGGGCGGCCGGCCAAGACCAAATCAGTTTTGATCCGCCAGCTGAGTTGACGCCAAATGCGATGTTTCGCGACGGTAGTTCATGGACTTTAGAGCAGTCGTTGAAGTCCAATCCACCATCCGTTTCTTCGGCAACTCCAAGTAAAGCGACATCGCAGGCTGCGGTGTCCGAAAAAAAAAAGTAACTGAGCCAAGTGCGACGCCCGCGCGAATTGAGGGACATTGGGGTGAAGATGCCGTGGGATTCCGTTGGACGGAATCCGATTCCATCGACGGTCGCTGGCAACAGACAGATCTTGGTCAGTTCTTTAGTGGAAGCATTTCGACTCCTGAACATCCAACGCCCAAGGGATTGGTTATTCGTGTAGGAGATAGTGGGCAAGCGTCGCTGTGCTACGACACACAGCTCTATCGCGTCAGTGCCGCTTGGACCGGTGGCTTCGTTCAGATCCACCCGGCACGTTACGGGTTGATAACTCCTCAAAGTCCGGACGGGCAAATCCTTTTCTCAGCGCCAATCGCACCCGGTTGGTCACTCGATGGTCAGTTTACTGACAAACGACCGCACCGTCCGTATGGTCCGCTACCACGTGAAGAAGTTCACTATCAGGGTTTCTACCGGAATGGGAATCGTGTGGTCCTGAAGTATCTAATCGGCCAGTCGCGCGTCTTGGAGTCGCCTTGGTTCGAGCAAGTCGGCGAGATACCCATAATGCAGCGCACGCTGAATGTGGCACCCGCTGCGACGCCCATCTACATGCTAGTCTGCGGCCCCGAGGGCTGTGCTGCGATACACGAGACCACCAAGCTTGCGAGTCTGGAGTTTCGCAAGGAACTCGGGACTGTGTTGCGAATCGAACCGCATAGTCGGACTCTTCGAATGACAATCGGAGTATCATCGCGTCATCTGGTGAGTGACGCCGCACTGTCCGGCTTGGTCCGGAATTTGGCAGTCGCCGATCTAGCCTCGCTCACCAAACCGGGCCCAGCACGTTGGACTGAGGAGATTATTACTCGAGGCACGATCGCTCCGAACGATTCGGCCTATGTCGTTGATACGATTACGTTACCATTCGACAATCCCTATCGGGCCCTAATGTTCCCAGGCGGACACGACTTTTTCTCGAACGGAGACATCGCTCTGTGCACGGTACACGGCGATGTTTGGCGGATCAGTGGAATTGACGAGCGGCTCTCGCGGCTCATCTGGAAGCGGTTCGCTACCGGCTTGTTTCAGCCGCTGGGACTTCGAGTCGTGAACGATATCGTCTATGTGGTGGGCCGCGATCAAATTACTCGCTTGCATGACGGCAACGGCGATGGAGAGGCTGACTATTACGAGAATTTCAACAATGAAGGCCAGGTGACGATGAATGCACACGAATACGTCACTTCACTGGAAACAGACCGAGCCGGCAATTTCTATTTTCTGAAGGGTAACAGCGAAGGGCAGACTGCCCATGATGGCTGCCTGTTAAAAGTGTCTCCCGATGGCTCGCAGCTAGAAGTTTTTGCAACGGGATTTCGAAATGCAAATGGGATGTCCATCGGCCCCGACGACACCATCACCGTGGCACCACAAGAGGGAGAGTGGACCCCCGCTTCCGGGGTGTTTCAAGTTCGTCAGGGTGGTTTTTACGGCTACCTACCTTCGCATCACCGATCGACCAGACCCACGGGATTCGAGCCGCCGACCTGCTGGTTGTCTCGCCGAGACGATAACTCAAGTGGCGGCCAAGTGTGGGTTAATTCAGATCGATGGGGACCATTGTCTCTTCAGTTAGTGCATTTGTCGTACGGTCAGTGCAGAGCGTATCTAGTGATTCGCGAAAACGTTGAAGGTACTTGGCAAGGTGGAACCGTGCCATTGCCAGTTACCTTCGAATCGGGAGCTATGCGCGGAAGATTCAATGTTCGGGATCAACATCTCTACATTAGCGGTTTACATGGCTGGGTCTCGAATTCGGTACAGGACGGATGCTTGCAACGCGTTCGATATACAGGGAAGCCGTTGGCGATTCCCATGGCCTGTAAAACCATGAACAATGGTATCGCCGTGACGTTTTCCACCGCGCTTGAGGAACACGTGGCCCAAGACGTCGGAAACTATCAATTGCAACAATGGAATTATCTGTGGTCTGCAAAATACGGGTCCCCCGAATTCAAGGTGTCACAGCCTGGGCTTGAAGGCCGTGACGAAATTGATATTCGTTCGGCCACCCTATTGGACGACCGGCGGACCGTGTTTTTGGAGATCGAGGCTCTCCAGCCCTGTAGCATTTTAGCCATGGATTTTCGATTGAAGACTGCCGACGGACAGGCAATCGAGCAGACATTGAACTACACGATTCATCGTGTTCCCAGCCAGCGCCTGGAAGAGGCTAGGCTCCGCAGGCCCACCGATTCTTCGGGAATTGATCGATCGAGTTTGCGACCGGGAATTGTGTGGACCTTCGAACAAGGTGATCACGGTAACATCCGGCGCGATCATTTTGTAGCCCGTCTGGCGGCTTTATTTGTGCCTTCGAGCGAAGCTCCAACGTCCAAACTAGATCCCGGCCCGTTTCGCGCAACGTCCGAGGGGTGTTTTCGTGTGCCCGTAAACGGCGAGTACGCGTTCACGCTTGAAGGCCATGGGAACGCCAATCTCTCCATCGATGGCCAACAAATCATTGTCAATCGCGAATTGACGACTCCGGCCGCATCTACCAACTTACCAAGACCCATGGGTTGGGTCCGTGTCGAACTGCGAAAAGGTTTCCACCGATTTCAGATAGGGTACGCCAGCCCTGCGTCCGGCGACGCGGCGGTGCGAACCGTTTGGAAGTCAAGATCCGGACCTGATGAACCGATGTCGCCGGAAGTTTTGACTCACGATGCTGAAAACGTTGACGTTTCCCACGCGGAAGAATTCCGACGCGGCCGAGATTTATTCCAACATCTGCGTTGCGGCCGCTGCCATTCGACCGCCGACTGGGCTGGTATACGGCATCACGATCGATCGGAGGAAGGCAGGGAAGCGCCAGACCTCTCGGGATTGGCATCCCGAGTAACTTCCAGTTGGCTGTATGAATGGCTGCTCGATCCACAAAAGCGTCGGGCGACTGCCTCCATGCCTCGAGTTTTAGGAGATCCTGAATCGCCCGCCGCCAGACAGGAATCTGCCGACCTGGTCGCCTTCCTACTTGCCGGAGCGCCAGATCGGCCTACTGTTCAGAATTCTGCGAACGCGCCACAAGGGTTAGCACTATATGAATCCCTGGGTTGTATCGGTTGCCATACGATGCATGCCGATCAAGCGGCCGACAAATATCATCGTATGTCTTTAGCGTACTCTGGAGCGAAGTTTCAACTCGGCGCTTTGGCTGACTATTTGCAAGCTCCGCAAAAACACTATCCGTGGAATCCAATGCCGGATTTCCGCTTGAGTGCCGACGACTCGGTTGCTCTGGAGGCCTGGATACGGTCCGTTGGGAAGCTCGATCTTCCGTCGCGCAACGTTACAGGTGGTGATGTGGATCATGGCCGACAGCTTTTTCGAACTCGTCGTTGTATGAACTGTCACGCACTGAACGATCAGAAAGCACAATCTTCGGTATTACCACCGCTGGCAGCCGCGTCAGCAGACAGAGGTTGCCTTTCGGGCCAGTTCCAATCGGGCAATATTCCTAATTTCAACTACACCCAGTCTGATCGCCAGGCCTTGATGCGATTCTGTACTGAGCGTTCCAAACGTGAATTGCCAGAGAGCACCATCGAGCGATCTCAAAGACTTGTGTCACGGCTGAACTGTGGAGCTTGTCACGCGCGTGACGGCCGAGCCAGCAATTTGCAACAGACATTAACGGACGAGAGTGAGCTGGGTCTACCGGCAGAAAACCTTCCCAACCTGACGTGGGTTGGCGAAAGACTTCAAAGCGACTGGAGCGAACGTTTTATTGCAGGCGCCCTTGGAGACAAGCCGCGGACGTGGATGAAAGCGCGGATGCCAGGGTTCGGCCCGTGGGCGAAGATGCTTACGCGAGGCCTAGCGGCGGAACATGGACTCGCCGCAAACGATCCCGAAATGCTGACCGTTGACGCTCGTCGAGCAGCGCCTCGGC
>JANNPR010001235.1:0-4863 GCA_031400345.1 Planctomycetota bacterium
CGGCAAGCTCAGTTGGAAGTTTCAGATCGGCGATCAAATACGCTGTTCGCCAACGGTAGTGGAGAATCGCTGTTTCGTGGCGGGTTGCGACAGCAAACTGCATATCGTCGACTTGGACAAGGGCGAGGAAGTGGGCTCGGTTGAAATACAGGCACCTACGGGGGTAACTCCGGCGGTGCACAAAGATCTGGCCTATTTTGGTACGGAAAGCGGAACTTTCTTCGCCGTGAATTGGCGCACTGAGGAAGTGGCTTGGACGTTCTCTCCGGAAAATGGCGGCCAACCAATTCGTAGCTCTCCTGCCGTTACAGCAGATATCGTCGTCTTCGGTGGCCGCAACAAACGGGTACACGCATTGGCTCCAGCTACCGGTAAACCACTTTGGGAGCTGCCTACTAAGAACCGGGTGGATGGCTCGCCAGTGATTATTGGTACCCGAGCGTTTATCGGGTCCGCCGACGGCCGGCTATATGCTATTGATCTCAAAACTGGTACCCCCACCTGGGAATATCAGGCCGTAGGCGGCTTTACTAGCTCCGCAGCCGTGGCCGATAACCGTCTCATCATCGCTACCGATAAGGGTGTGATTTATTGTTTTGGCAAAAAGTCGTCGTAGATTCGGCGGGCCAAGCGCCTTGGCCGTGTCTCCTACCTCGATGAGCTTTTTATCGCAGAATTCAGACTCTTTCACGGGTTTGGTGGAATTACAACGATATGACAACTGAAGCCACCAAAACTGAAGTCGGTAGTTATTTTATTTCTAACTATCCACCGTTCTCCCAATGGAATGCAGAGTCGTTGGTCGAAGTTCAGCAGGCACTTCAGACGCCGCCCTCTGCGGTACCGCTTGGTCTCTATTTGCATATCCCGTTTTGCCGTAAACGCTGTAAATTCTGTTACTTCAAAGTGTTCACCGAAAATACGGCCGGCCAGATTGAAGAGTACGTACAGGCACTCTCCCGTGAAATTGAACTCGTAAGCCAACAGCCGGCGATGGGACGTCGACCATTTCGCTTTGTCTATTTTGGTGGAGGGACTCCCTCGTTCCTCAGTGCAAAACAACTCGTGTCTCTAGTCGATCGACTGCGAGCCAATGTCAATTGGGACCACGCGGAGGAAATAACGTTTGAATGCGAGCCGGGCACCATTTCCGAAAGCAAAATACAGACAATTCGTGACTTGGGGGTCACCCGTTTGAGCTTGGGAGTCGAGAATTTCAGCGATGCGGTGTTGGAAGAAAACGGCCGTGCTCATCTTTCCCACGAGATTCATCGTGCCTGGCAGTGGATTCAAGCTGCGAACTTTCCAAATGTAAACATCGACTTAATCGCGGGCATGATCGGCGACGATTGGAACAACTGGCAGGAGAACATTCGCAAGACCATCGAACTTTCTCCCGATAGCGTAACAATCTATCAACTGGAACTTCCCTACAACACGGTTTTCTCCAAGGACATTTTGGGGAAACAGATCGAGTTGCCGGTGGCGGACTGGCCTACCAAACGAGCTTGGTTGAATCACGCATTCGACGAGCTTTGTGCGGTCGGTTATCACATTTCATCGGCATACACGCTTGTGAAGGATCCGCTCAAGGTGAATTTCAGTTACCGAGATAACCTGTGGCAGGGTTCTGATTTGCTAGCCACGGGGATTGCCAGCTTTGGTCACATATCGGGCGTCCACTACCAAAATCTTCCAGAATGGAAAGACTATCTCGAGTCGCTGCTGCAACGCAATGAATTGCCGCTGGGCCGAGCGATGCGTCCCACTCCGCACCAGCTTCTGATTCGCGAAATGATCCTGCAGTTAAAACGAGGTTATCTGGACGTTAAATATTTTCGCAAGAAATTTGGCGTCGACATATTGGACGATTTTCAAGAGCAGTGGCAGACTCACGCGGACGACGAAATGTTGACGATCAACGGGGATCGTATTGAGTTGACGCGACAAGGTTTGTTACAAGCCGACGCTTTACTACCTCCGTTCTTTGAACCTCAGCACCGTGGAGTGCGGTACACGTAAGGCAATGCCACTAGGCGAGTGGCACGCACTGAGACGGTTGTAGTAGGCACACTCCGTGTGATGAAGTCAGGGTGGCACGCTCAGAGACGCGAGGTACGAGCGTCGATGGGCGTGTGGTCAAGGGTAAAACGTAGATCAGGGCTGGCTCCGAATGGCTCCAGGCCCTTCAACGCTCGTTCCTCGCGTTCCCATGGCGTGCCACCCAGGTAATGCGTTTCCTCAGTTGGCCAAAAAATTCACACCCTGTCCGTGTGCCTACTACAATGCGAAGAACGAGGGGCGTGGTTTAGTCCAGCACGGTCTTCGCAAGCTCACGGGAAGCGCCACCCAACCGAAACAACGCTGCCAAATATGTCCGATCCTCTTGTTTTTATGATGGGCCTGTTTCCGGCGGAAATCCCCACCGATCGCCACTATGCGAGAAACCATATGTGGGGCCACGGCGACCGGACTTCATGGCGGTTCGGTTTTGCTGCTTATGCGGTGCGGTTACTTCAGGATGTGTACTTCCTCGATTGGACTGTCGACGCCGGGACAAAATTGCACCTGCAACAGGAAATCGGGAACATTGAAAGTAAGAAGGCCGAGAGTGCTCTGTATTCGCCGGTGGCCGGTACGTTAGTTCAATTCAATGCAGCCTTACTGCGCGACCCTTCCGCAATTAATGTTGACAAGTATGGAGCCGGTTGGCTGTTCGAAATGGAAAGCGATACTGCAGAACTTTTAAGTGCCTCGCAATACTTGGAGCATCTTGCTGCCGTCTGGGAGGTTACTCAACGGACGATCAAGGGGCAACTGAACGAGTGACCATGCCGTTTTGAAGTGACAGAAATTAAGTCTAGAATAAGGCACACCGCATAACTTTTCCTGCAGGTCGACTTAGAAATGGCAAAACGCATCACGGTTGTAGTTTCTCAGGGTCAGAGCGCAAGCCCTGGCAAGCGAGATATGGAAGAAAATATTGTCACCGCCATGCTGATGGAACCAGGCGTTGACGCGATGGTCATTCCGCACTTGTATGACCTACAACCCGACGGAACAGGCATTTTGGCTTTACAAGGGATTAATGGGCCAATGATCGTCCTGTCTTGGCTGTTCGAGCGAGCGGCACGCTGGACTCTTGACCGCAACGGCATTCGCGGACACATCGGTACGACGCTGATCAAACCACCCGATGATGAGGAAGATGATGATGAGGTGGGGCCTGAGGACGAGGGCGATGATAAGTTGCGGGTTATTGATTCCCGGCCGGTACCCAACCGACGCATTTACTGCCTGGATTTACGAGTTCACAATTCGACGCAACCCTACCTCGATGAAATCCGTCGGATCCGCGATGAGAACCGCGCGGACATCGTCGAGCTGACTTCCTGGTTAGGTGGCACGCCGAACCCTAATTCCCTTGGCCGCTACTTGAAACCGACCAATGATACCGCTTTGCAGCCGAGCTCCGTGGCTATTGAGCGGTCACCAAGCGTTTCCACCGCCAGCAATCTTTTCCCAATAATTCCCGCCACTCCTGCCCAGTCAATTGAAGTCCACACGACCCCCACATCGGTGCTGCGTATCGCGGAAGAACCGGATCGACGCTGGTACCCGGTAATCGATTACAGCCGTTGTACGAACTGTATGGAGTGCATTGATTTCTGTTTATTTGGCGTTTATGGAGTCGACCGAGTGGAGACGATTTTGGTGGAACAACCCGACAACTGTCGCAAGGGTTGTCCAGCTTGCAGCCGCGTCTGCCCGGAAAACGCCATTATCTTTCCGCAACACAAAACTCCGGCCATCGCTGGCGCGGATGTGCTCGAGGCCGGTTCGCTCAAGATCGACCTATCGAAATTGTTCGGGGCTCCGGACGTTCATGCAGATCCGCTCGTCGTCGCCGCTCAGGAACGTGATGAGCAACTCATGCTTGCCGGACGCGGTGCCGTTGGGATGGAAGTTGGTATGCCCAAGCGCCAAGCCGAAAGACGATCGCTCCCAAAAGACGACCTAGACGATTTAATCGACGCGTTAGACGAGTTCAATCTGTAGGAGCCTAGGAGTGCATCGCGTTGATTTTTCGCCACGTCGCCTCGTCCCGATGATGCCGCTCAATATCATGTAGTTCTAGTTGAACTTCGATGCAGTATGAAACAAGGGCGAATCGGCTGGTCATTTCATTTCGAGCTGTTTGGTACGCCAACTGCATAGTTCTCCCGTATCAGAGCCCTTGTCCCCACGGGCTCTGGTCCCCTTTTTTCTTCGACCGTGTATGGAAAGATGAATCGCAAGTTTTGGCGTTGCGCAAATCGAGGGCAAAGTGTGCCACTGGCAGCCGCCGGAGTTGATTACGATCGCCATTTGAGGTAATTCGGCGGCAAGCCAGTGCGTGATCCGAATAGGGCAGGCACGACGAGAGAAGGCTCATAGCGCCATTTTTTGGCTCGCACCTGAACGCAAATCGCGACCGGCTTATGCACTGGCTTGCCGCCGAAAGGAGCGTTATCGTACATCCAAGCTTATTTCCGCGGCTGCCAGTGGCACACTTCTGGCATTGACCTCTCAGCGCTGGATGGTCGCTGCGACCCGCGAAGGATCCTCGTTCAATTTGGCCAACAGTCGGCGGCTGGGCTCATGCGACGGAGTCAATCGTTGCGATTCAGACAACGTCAAACGGGCTGCGGAGGAATCGCCTGCGGCGAGTTGAGCTTCGCCAAGATGAAATAACAGTTCGCTCGTGGGAGCAGCCCGTTTCAACGCCGCCAACAGCGTCTCGGCTGCTTCTTGATGTCGTCCCAGTTCATGGAGCGACAAACCACGCATATGGAGGACATCTTGCGGCACTTGACCAGGCGG
>JANNPR010001236.1:0-3070 GCA_031400345.1 Planctomycetota bacterium
CCTTCATCGAAACTCCGGGCCACCACAACGACTATCCGCTCGACGCCAACGCCTACTGGGCCGCCATCGAGAAGTTCATCAACGCCGTTGACTGATGACTCACAATTGACGTCATTCCAATCACAGGTGCAGTTCTAACGTCGGAACGATTCAAATAGTTCAATTCGGGCACCCGTCCAACTTATGGCTAACTGGCAGGTTTTCGTGTATGTACATCGTGTCGCGTGTTATCGAACGCAACTCGGCCGCACGGACGAGCAAGCACTCCATGGGTTGTCTCGTCCGCAGCGGACAAACCCTGATGGAATTGATCGTCGCCAGTGGCATCATCCTTATCGCGTTAGTGCCGGCGTTGCGATTAACGCGGGAAGGCATGAAAATCAGCCGCGATATCGAAACATCTAGTCTCCTGGCCACACTCTGTGCCAGCAAATTAGAAGAGCATCTAGCCCTATCGGCTGCCGTCTGGGCACCGGCAACGGTGGTCGGGAACTTCGCTCCGATGTATCCCCGGCTCCTCTTTCAAGTGGTTCGCACAGACAGCCCGATAGGCGGCGGCATTCCCAATGCTTTGCTGGCCATCACGGCGACCGTGTGGCAGGACACCAACGGCGATAATGCCTGGAGTGCCGGAGAACCGCGTGTACAATTTTCCAGCAAACTGTCGAAAACGGTGAGTTATGAGTACGAGGCCAAAGGCTCGTAGAGCTGGCATGACCCTATTAGAAGTGGTGATTGCCAGCACGATGCTGGCAATGCTGCTGACGTCGGTGTCGGTCATACTGCGCACTACCCGTGCCAGCTGGGATGCTCACGAAGCTGATTTCACCAGACTAGAGGCGGCACACGCTACCGTAAGGCACATTGTTCGCGAGATTCGCCAAGCGAAATCTGTCGTCGCGATTACTGCGGCGACCGAAGGCAGCGGCGGACTGTCTTTGCAGAACTCAGATGGAAATACCGTCGTTTGGGATCACGATTCGGCCAGCAAGCGCGTCAACTACGGTGCCAACACGGCCGATCATCTGTTGTCTCCCAATGTCGATGGGTTGCGGTTGGTGGGATATCGAGTCGACGGCGCGACTCAAACCGACGATCCGACGCTAGTTCAATGTATTCGAGTAGATGTAACGGTCGTGCTCCCGCGCGAGTCCAATGGAACCCGTACGATCAGTTCCTGGGCGTGGCTGCGCAGCTGGCAATAATGAGGCTTCCATGCAATTTCCCAATTTAATCACATCTTCGGGTTCTAGGGTTTATCCTGCCGCCTTACCTAGGCGCACACGGAAGCAACGTACGCGTCAAGCTGCCGCGTTGATGATGGCGATCTTCATCATGTCCGTCACCAGCGCAACTGTGATCTACATTTTAGACACAGAGACCGTTCAGTATGCGGCATTGCGCAACATGTTGGCTTACGATCGGGCACGTTATCTCGCTGAGGCCGGTTTGCAACACGCACTAGCCGAGCTGGAGGGTGACATAACGTGGCGCGGTGGAATTCCGACGACCGAGTTTCCTGCAGGAAGTGGCAATGTGTATTCCGCGACCCTGCAAGATGGCGCGGCAGGCTCGGTGGTTGTGACTTCCATTGGAATTACGCCGGTGGATACGGCGAAATTCATGCAGCGCCGTCTGCAGATTACGGTCAAACAGGGCGGATAAGAAATCAATAGCAGCTTTCAGCGAGCAAGGTTCCGAACCACATGGTGGCTCTAAAACAACGAAAATCGGCGAACCCGCTCACCAGTCACACGACTGTGATCGAGATCACTCGGTCGGACCTAACTTTGGTATGTGCCGAGGAGACAGGTATCGATCAGCCCGCTCGCATCCGCTGGCGGCGACTTACGTGGCGGACGAGCGCCACTTCGCTGTTCAGCGAAGAGGGCCGCCAAGAACTCACCACGGCACTCGAGAAAATTGTCGAACGAGAAAATCTACAAGGACGCCCCGTTTATCTGGCTCTCAGCAGCGACTTTTGCGTGACTCGAGTTGTCTCCGGAGAGAACGACGTGGTGACCCGCGAATTACGCGGATTGGCCGAACGCAGTGCCCTGTATTTGTCGCTCGGTGCTGGTGAGAAACTATTGGCCGAAAGCTTTCGGCCTATCGACGCGAAACGTCAAGCGGCCTGGATGACCGTCACGAATCGCAAAACACTCGACGCGGTGTGCCAAGCCGCAGAAGATGCAGGGCTGGTCGTCGATTGGGTCGAACACTCGATGATCGCCTTGTGTCGCGCCGTAGGCGGCACAGGACGAGACGCCGAGTCTCCGGTGTTGATTGTAGACGTTAGCCAACGAGGCATCGATCTTGGAATTTCGCACCAAGGGCGCTTGCTGCTGGACTATCGGCCCGGTGGCATGGCGGCCAAAGAACGTGTGGCTCATACCGTACTGCGTCATCTCAAGCGTTTGCAACGCTATTGCAACCGAAATTTTCAATTTGGCGACGGTAAAATTTCACGAGTGTACATCTGCGGCGATCCCGACGAAGTTCCGCGAGTATTCGCGGCTTTCCAACAACAACAGCAACTCGTCGCGGAAATTCTCGAGCCCGAGATGGTCAACGCCAACTGGGCCGTAAGCGGGGATTCGGAATTGCCGCCCCATCTATCTCCAGCTTTAGGCCTGGTCTTGGCCGCCAAAGTTGCTCCGGAAGACCGGGCCACCCCAAACTTGGTAGGGACCCTGCTACAGTCGCGCCGAGGCCCATTGATTCCAGACCTCATCCGGCACGGCTGGCCAATCGGCGCCGTGGTGTTGGTCACCGTTCTTCTATGGTGCCTGAACTTGGCGTTTGACTGGCAGTACGCCCGTTTGGCGGCAACTCAAGAAACACTGCAGGCGGAATTGGCAACCGTTCAAACCACGCAGCTCAAAATCAGAGAAGCCGACTCCAAGCTTCGGCAAGCAGCGTCGGTCAAACGAAAACTATTTAATCCACCATTCCAGGAATTGATGGGAACGATTGGCGGGTGTATGCCAGAAGGGACCTGGTTGGTCGATCTGCGAGTCGATCGCGATGGAGCGACTTTCATTTCCGGAAGAAGCCGCCAAGGTAGCGA
>JANNPR010001256.1:0-2530 GCA_031400345.1 Planctomycetota bacterium
ACCGGGACGAATTTCTGAGCTCGCTCTCCGTAGATGTCGCCAACGTAAACGTTGCCCTGCGAATCCTGGGCGATGCAGTGCGCTCCTACTGTTTCACCCGGTTTTAAGTGGGACGTATCGGGCATGTCTTTGTTTGTGCCGATGTCACCCAGAGGCAACGTCCAACTCTGAACGATCCGTCCGTTGTTCGCGAATCGCATCAGCACCTGATCTTTGTATTCGGGATATTTCCCATGCCGGAACCACCAATGGGGAGATGATCCACACACCCACAACTGATCATCTTGTGTGATGGATAATCCCCAGGGCATCAGCACGTTAGACCACTGATCCAGAAATTTGCCGTCTTGGCTGAAGAGCTGTATACGGCCGCTGTTTCGATCAGCGATGTAAAGCACACCTTTCGAATCGACCACGATCGCGTGTGGCAAAATGAATTGCCCTGGCCTCGGTCCCGCTGAACCGAACGCCTTAATGAATTTTCCCTCCGCTGAAAAATGGACCACTCGGCGATTCCCATACCCGTCCGTGACGAAAATCTCTCCCGCGGGAGTAATCGCCATGTCCGTTGGCATGTTGAAATGGGTTTCATCTTCTCCCTTTTGTCCAGGCACACCGAGCGTCAGCAGAAGCTCCCCTTGTGGTGTGAATTTCTGAACAAGGTGCTTGCCGAAGTCAGCCACCCAAACATTTCCTTGGCCATCTATTCGCAGCTGGTGGGGACTTTCAAACAGTCCTCTGCCCCAGGTTCGCACGAAGTCTCCCTCGGCAGTATAGACCTGCACGGGATCTGGACCCTTCCGGAAAAACCAAATCCGGTCATCCTTGTCGACTGCGAGTCCCGAGACCCATCCCTTACCGCTGACGTGCTCGGGACGTTTGGGCCATGACGGTACGACGTCGTACTCGATAACCACCGGGTCGTCGGCGTCGGCCTGCGCCCAAAGAGCAGGCGTATGTTGCGAACCGACGACGCTGATCATTGCGATGCCGAGGACAAAATATCGGAGTGCGTAGCACGTCGAAAGCGGTCTGGTCATGGATGCGGATCCTTTTCTTTGCTGCAAGTTCGCTCACGGCGATAACCGACAAGAGAGGAGCTGAGTATAGCGGCTGAAAATGCTTACGGGACGCCTATTCCATACATACAGGTCTAGGCAGTTCGCCGGGGCCCGGCGAGCCACACTAGCCGGCGAACGGCCGGTTCGCTGTTGATCGTTGCCAATCGTTCACGATGATGGTTGTCTTTAGGTCGAGCCAGTACAATTCCCTAGGCCTGTATGTTCGCTACCGGCTGAAACGAAGATAGAGAACGGCTTCCATGCACCATGCACCATGCACCATGCAATCTGCTACGACAAATGACAAACATTCATCTGCGACGTCTGGGGACATTGACGCTGTTCTTGGTTGGATCTCCGGCGGCGGCAATTCTCGTCGCTGGTGAGGCGGCCCGTGAACGGCAGGTGGATTACCAATGGACGAATGTGACTCTGAAAGCGGCGTTTGCGCCGCGCGACGGCGCCGGGGCGCTGGTCTTTCAGGGAAAGATGTGGCTGTTAGGAGGATGGAATCCTGGGGACAAAGCGTTTTTTCCTCGCATCTGCAACAACGAAGTTTGGAGTTCCTCCGACGGCAAGAGCTGGTCATTAATGAAGGAGAATAGTTTTAAGGATGGCAGCTTTGACGCCAAGTTGGATTGGGAAGGGCGTCATACCGCGGGCTACGCGGTTTTTCGCGATAAATTGTGGATAGTAGGTGGCGACGTCAATCAAGGTCACTACCAGAACGATGTCTGGAACTCGATGGACGGTCGTCAATGGAATCTCGTCAATCCCGACGCTCCGGTCCCGTGGGGACCACGAGCGCTGCATTACACCGTGGTTCATGGCGACAAGATTTGGGTTATCGGCGGTCAGACAATGCCCGCGTTTTCCAAGTCCGAAGAAGCTTTCTTTCGGGATATCTGGTCTACGCAGGATGGGATCCACTGGGATCAGGTTCAACCTCAGGAGCCGTATTGGTCCGCACGCGGGATGATTGGCGGGAGTGCTGTTTTTCAAGGACGAATATGGATATTGGGTGGCGGAACTTACGATACGCCCCAAACGCCGACGCGACAATTTCTGAATGACGTGTGGAGTTCCGCCGACGGAGTGACCTGGACTCGACATATCGAACGTGCCCCTTGGGTTCCGCGGCAATATCACGACGTGACAGTTTGGGACAACCGCCTTTGGGTAATGGAAGGATATTCAGGGAGCAACCGCAACGACGTATGGTATTCCAGCGATGGAGCCCATTGGAAGGAAGTGCCTGGCACTCCATGGAAGCCTCGGCACGCAGCCAGCGTGTTCGTCCACGACGGATGTTTGTGGATGATCGCTGGAAACAACATGGAATCGGACGTTTGGAAACTGGAGCGCACGTCGCCGTAGTCGCAATTGTGGCAGGCTTCTAACTGGCTGGCACGTCCCTGTTGTAGTAGGCACACAACGTGTGCCGTAAAGGCACACCGAGTGTGCCTACT
>JANNPR010000651.1:0-8659 GCA_031400345.1 Planctomycetota bacterium
GCGTCGACTTCTCGGGCGTGCAGAAAACATCCAGACTCAAGTACAGCGGAGATTGCACTTCGCGCTGGTAGACGAAGCGGACAGTATTCTGATTGACGAAGCTCGAACCCCCTTGATCATCGCCACCGCCACGGTGACAGAAGCCGTGGCGAGAATCGCGTACCCTTGGGCGGCGGACATCGCGAAACAATTTTCCCTCGAGCAACACTTCCATCGTGACGCCGAGCAACGTCAGGTCACACTCAACGCGGCAGGGCGAAGACTCGTTCGCGACCTTGCCAAACCGGCGGAACTGGCTGAACTCCCGCTTTATGACTTATACGAGTATGCCGAACGAGCGATTCGAGCCGCTTGTGACTTCCAATTGGACCGGCATTACGTAATACGCCAGGGCGAACTCGTGATCGTCGATGAATTTACAGGACGTTTAGCGGAAGGTCGAAAATGGCGTGACGGCCTGCATCAAGCAATCGAAGCGAAAGAAGGTTTGGTCGTCAGCATCTGTACGGGAGAATTAGCGCGAGTCAGCGTGCAAAACTTCTTTCGACAGTACCAGCGAGTTGCCGGCATGACCGGAACGGCTTGGCCAGCACGGCGGGAGCTAAGACGAATCTACCGTTTAAAGGTCATGCGGATACCAACACATCGACCAAGCCGGCGCCAACAATTGCCCGATGCCGTACACGGCACAAGTGAAGCACGTTGGCGAGCGGTCGTGAATGAAATCCGCCACATGAAACAAGCCGGTCGACCCGTACTGATTGGTACCCGCTCGATCGACAAATCGGAACAGCTGTCGAAACGCTTGAAGGAAGCGGGCATCGACCATCAAGTGCTGAACGCCCGCCAGCCGGCCACGGAAGCAGAGATTATTGGTTTGGCTGGTGAATCGGCCTGTGTCACAGTGGCCACAAATATGGCTGGTCGGGGAACGGACATCCGGCTGGCAAAGGACGTGGCCGAACGGGGAGGGCTGCACGTGATTTGCACCGAGTTGCATGAATCGGCGCGCATTGATCGGCAATTGATCGGTCGTTGCGCCCGGCAAGGCGATCGGGGTTCGTTCCGGCAATTCATGTCGTTGGAGGACGACATCGTGGAGGTAGGCTTCGGAATTCGAGCCGCGGAACGTTGTCGTCGCGCCGGCCAGCAAGCTCGTGGAGAACTTGCCAACTATGCGGAGTTCATGCGAAAGGCCCAGGCGCGCGTCGAACGTCTGCACTATCGTCAACGGCGAATGTTGCTCTACGCTGAACAAGAACGGCTCGACCGACAAAAACAATTAGGACAAGACCCGTATCTCGATGCCGCGTTCTGACGTGGTGGCACGTCCTTAACGAAGCTCGCCCCCGCGAGCAAGGAAACGCGTGTGCGCACAACCACTCTCGTTCTGCGGGTGCCACATCCCTGATGAAGCTCGTCCCGGCGAGCAAGGTGGGGTCGTATGAATGGTTCAACACGCCCTTCGACGCTCGTTCCTCGCGTCTCAGGGACGTGCCACCCTAATCACCAGCTTTTAACCTTTCGCCCCGGCCGCAAGCATCAGTTCAACCGCTTCACGACCGGTCATTCCGATCTGTATCCCCAGCGCCTGGGCGGGCAAGGTAAGGTCTACGATCGTGGCATCCAACAGATCCTCCGGATTCACCAGCGGTTGTGCAGGAGTGCCCCGCGCAATTGCCACAACCTGCCCGAATTCGCCGGCGGTTTTAACGTCATAAATGCCACATCCAACCAACCCAACTTCGGTGAGAATCGTACAGTATTGCCCCTGCGACCAACGGTTGCTGATGCCAATCGCGCAACCGTTTTGAAACTGCATCGGTCGGGAAATGGTGCGCGGGAGCGAATCCGGCATAGGTTCACCTGCTGATTATGCAAGGTCGGTGTCGTCGCAGTCAGAAATCTATGGTAACGCCGCCCGGGTGAGCAGGCAAAATAGTAGGACGGCACTCCTCAGCGTCTTTTCTGAGGACCGTGGACGGGCAGGAGTGCCCATCCTACGCGTCAGCGTAAACTTCGTCGATCGTGCCGGCCACAGGAATTTTTCGTTAATTGCTTACCAGGCAAGTCGCGCTAGCGCGCCGATGAAAGCTGCTGGTTGTCGGCTGCGATGGACGAGAATACTAGTACAAGACGGAAACGGTCTTGGGCACGGATTCGCCCACGGTTAGTCGGCGCCCGAATTCAGATGTCGACCATCCGCTGCCGCGAGTCTAAACCACAATGTTTTACAACCGCAGTTTGCGGCGGGATCTGTTCGCCCTGGCGTTGCTAGGATCCGTACTTTTTTTAGCATTCGCGCTGGCGACCTACCATCCGGCCGACCCCGTTCGAGCTTCACTTCCGGTACTCGATAACTGGTATCATCCAGACCAATTGGTGTACCCCCAGAATGAACAGGTGCTTAATTCCTGTGGCATTTGGGGCGCTTTGGCCGCTGACATGGCGTTCCATGGCCTGGGCGTGGGCGCGTATTTCTTGGTGATATCGCTGGCAGCCGTTGATATTAAGCTGCTTCGCCGATTCGAAATCGATACGCCTCTCATACGCTTATTGGGTTGGGCGACTGCGCTAGTCGGATTGACTGCACTAGCATCCATGATCGTTCCCAGTCTGTCGGGCAGTCCAATGATCGGCTCCGGCGGTTACCTCGGAGCACTCGTTCAAAGTCGGTTACAGGCGCATTTTGCCGTAGCCGGTTCATTAATCCTAGCTTCCAGCATGTTGATCGGCGGACTGTTCATTTGGGCCGACTATACCTTCGTCCGATGGCTTACTTTCGCTGTCGCAGGACTGATGTTTGGCCTCTCAACTGGTCGCAATGCTGTAAGTCGCCGAATTCGTCGCCGCTCGTCGGAAACGGAAGATGCAGAGACCGGCGACGAAATGGAAATTCGAATTCGCGGTAAAAAGTTGACCAAGTCCGCCAATCGCTTGGAATTGGAAGCGACTAACCAGAGGGAGTCTGAATCGGCGGACGTGGTGTCCGCGACTGCAGCCACGGGGGCCAACGAACTCACGAACGTGGCCGCAACGGCCTCCGTGAAACAAGCGGAAATTGTCGAACCGTTGCTGGTGAAGAATAAAAAGAAACCCAAACCCAGTGGCGATGCACCAGCTCCCCATTTCAAAGTGCGAGATCGCGAGATCGATCGCGAGGCGGTAATGACCTCGTTGGACGAAGCAAGTCTCCCTGATCGCGCTGGCGACTACGAATTGCCGAGCGTGGACATGCTGATCCCAGCTGAGGACGTGTGCTATGAAGCTCAGGCGTTAGAAGTTCGTCGCAAGGCCAAGATTCTGGAAAAAACGTTTGCCGATTTCGGCTTCCAAGTCAAAGTCGTGGAAATCGAAACGGGACCCGTTATCGCACAATACGAAGTCGAGCTCGAAGCCGGACTCCGGTTGTCAAAGATTACGGGTTTGGCCGATGACTTGGCGATTGCCTTGCGCGTGCCCAGCGTGCGAATCGTGGCCCCCATTCCCGGTAAAAATACTGTTGGCATTGAAGTTCCCAATGAAGTCCGGCAAGTGGTGCGATTGCGAGAGGTCGTGGAAGAAAGCAATGGCAAAACGAAGAAGATGAAGGTCCCCTTATTCCTGGGAAAAGACGTGTCGGGAAACGCACTCGTCGTCGATCTGGCAACGCTACCGCACTTGTTAATCGCGGGTCGAACGGGTACCGGAAAAAGCGTCTGTCTCAACGCGATCATCTGCTCGATGCTGATGACCCGCCGACCCGACGAAGTTCGGTTGTTGATGATCGATCCGAAAATGGTCGAACTTAGCGGCTACAGTCGCCTGCCCCATCTGATGCATCCGGTCGTCACCGACATGCGGAAGGCGGAAGCAATTTTGGCCTGGGCCGTGGAAAAAATGGAGGAACGATATGCATTACTAGCTCGCGCCGGTGTCCGCCATATCTCGAGTTACAATCAATTGGGAGAAGAGGAACTCATGGACCGGCTCAAGCCGGAAAATGATGATGAGCGTAAAAGTATCCCACAACATTTGCCGTTCATTGTCATTGTCGCCGACGAGATGGCGGATTTGATGATGACGTCAGGAAAGGAGGTCGAACAGCACATTATTCGGCTGGCGCAAAAGAGTCGTGCGGTTGGGATTCACTTAATTTTGGCTACCCAGAAGCCAACGGTGGACGTAATTACCGGTTTGATTAAGTCGAATCTGCCCGCCCGTATTGCTTTTCAAGTTGCCAGCCGAACGGATAGCCGTGTCGTGTTGGACGAAATGGGCGCGGACAAACTGCTAGGAAACGGTGACATGCTTTTCCTGTGGCCTGGCACTAGCAGTTTGCTCCGCGGCCAAGGAACTTACCTCAGCGATGAAGAGATCAACTCGATCGTAGAATGCGTCAGTACCGGAGAACCTAACTACGTTAATGAGCTCATGAATCTGAAAGTGGAACGACCCGCCGAAGGCGGTGAACCAACCGCACTTAAAAAGCGCGACGAGTTGTACGAGGCGGCGGTTGACCTAGTGGTGCGTGAGGGTCGCGGCAGCGTGTCCCTATTGCAACGAGCCCTAGGCATCGGCTACGGTCGAGCCGCCCGATTAATCGATTACATGGCGGAAGATAATATCGTTGGCACCTACAACGGATCTCAAGCTCGAGAGATACTGATCTCGTTGGCAGATTGGGAGCGAATGCAGAGCGGCGGCAATAGTGTTCCCGAAGACGACCAAACGGAAGCAAGTCCCTCAAAACCAAAATCTCGGAGTTCCAACATGACCTCACCGACTGCGGTACAAGACACCGGTAGCAAACCACACTCCAAATCCATTCCGAGACTGGCCGTTAATGATCGCGACGAAGATGACGTCCCTGAGGACGAGGAGGAGGAGGAGAACGAGGAAGACGTGGAGGACGACGTGGAGGACGACGATGACGATCTCTGGGAAGATTCAGACGAAGAAGAAGGCGATGACGATGTCGTAGACGACGTTGATGATCGTCTCCCGTTTAAAGCGGAGAGCGCCTGAGGTGGATCTTTTCGTGTCTTCGAGCTCCTCGATTGCGAAGGTAGCGCGCTGCCGGATGAAAGGAATCGGACGGATCAGTCGGATCCGACCGTTCCGTCCGATCCGAATGGGACAACTCGGGTTGACACTGACCGATTTTGATCTGCACGTTTTTGATGGGCACACTGCAACGTACCTTCGTCGGGTGGTGCCGGCGGGTGGAAACGCCACTCCTTTTCTAAGATCAGGCGAGCCCCACGGCGAAAAGTCATATAGGACCAGGCCCATTGCAGCACCACGAATAGGCGGTTGCGAAACCCAGTCAGGTAGTAGATGTGAACCACTAGCCAGGCTAGCCAGGCGAACCAACCCGACAAACGAAGCCGGCCACTTTCGAGCACAGCACGACTCATCCCAATCGTCGCCATTTGTCCTTTATCCAGGAAACGAAAAGGCTCGCGAGTTTTTCCGTGAATGTCTTGAAGTATCATCTTGGCCACATGCCGGCCCTGTTGCAAAGCTACTGGCGCCGTTCCGGGTAATAGCTTGCCGTCCGATTGTTCGAAATGCGCCATATCCCCGGCAATAAAAACATGCGGATGATGCTTAAGACTGAGATCGGGCTGGACCATCACACGGCCTTGCCGATCGACTTGCTCACCGGTGGCTTTACCAAGCGGCGAAGCCTCGACGCCAGCTGCCCATAGCACCGTCGCAGCGTGAATCCGTTCGCCTCCGACCTCCACGCCATCTGCGTCGACGTTGCTCACGGGACTCGAAGTCCACACCTGCACTCCCAGTTGTTCCAGATCCCGAGTGGCGCGGCTAGCCTGTTGGACAGAGAACATCGGTAGGATGCGAGGACCCGCTTCGACCAAAAAGATCCTAGCCAATTTGGCATCGATCTGTCGAAAATCGCGTGCCAGCGTATAACGAGTCATCTCACCGATGGCACCTGCCAATTCCACACCCGTCGGGCCACCTCCGACAATTACAAATGTGAGCTGCTTGCGACGTTCTGTGGCATCGGTTATTCGTTCCGCTTTTTCAAACGCAGTCAACACGCGTCGACGGATCTCGGTTGCTTGTTCAATCGTTTTCAAGCCCGGTGCGTATTCTTCCCAGTCATCATGTCCGAAATAGCTGTGCCTGGCACCACAGGCTAACAGCAAATAGTCGTAGGAGATCTCTCCGAAATCGGTGATTACTCGATTGCGATCGAAGTCGAGTTGCGTGACGTTACCCTGCAAAACACGAATCTGCGGGAGTCGCGACAGCAGACTGCGAATGGGGGCTGCGATGTCGGCCGGGCTAAGTCCGGCCATTGCCACCTGATATAGAAGTGGCTGAAACAAGTGATGATTGCGGCTGTCGACCAGCGTCACTTGCAAGTCGCGCTGGTTCCCCAGTAACTTGGCCGCGTTCAACCCTGCAAATCCGCCTCCGACAATCAGAACCTGTTTCATCAATTCTCTACCTTGACCGCGACTTCATGGGCTGGGCCCGCGCCGCTTGAGCAATCTTTTCGCCGATCATCGCAATCTTCTGGTCTCGCAGCCGTTTCTCATTAAGCCAGTACGGGCTGGTGATTTCTTTAAAGGCATAGATCGCGGCCTGAATACCTTCCGCCCAAGCAACGACAATCAATTTAATGTCGCCATGCACATCGCCCACCGCAAAAATTCCCCGACGACTGGTTTCGAAGTATGGGTCGATGGCAATGCTGTCGTCTTCATTGAGACGGACATTCAAACGCTGAAAAGTATCCTTCGCCGATAAGAATCCGATTTGGACGATTACTTGATCAACGCACAATGTCTCTCCATTGTTCAGCGAAAGAGCAATTTGGTCATCGACGAACTGGCCATCGAGAATTTCGCAGGAATTAATCACAAAACCGCCGGATTGTTTGACTCGCGCGAGCGTGTCAGCTTTTCCAACGGGCATTTCTTCGCGAGCGATCAAGTGCACGCTTCCATTTCTTTCCAACACCATTACTGCCGCGTCCAACGCGGAATCACCTCCTCCTACAACGGCAATGGTTTGTCCTTCGTAATCACCTATCTTAGGAAATTTGTAGTGCACCTTCTTCGAGTTCAACCGATCCAGGGAAGGCAGTCGACGCGGAAAGTGCAGCAGTCCGCAGGCGAGGATGATTTTGCGACAGAAATAACTCTCGCGATTAGTGACAACTCGCTTTAGCCGGTCCTCTTTTTCGATCTGGTCTGTATCCTCGACATTCATCAACTCCTCATTGAATCGGAACTGAACAAGTGCATTTCTAGCTTGGCGATAGACGCGGTCGGAAAGATCCGCTCCGCAAATTCCATCCGGGAAGCCCGGTATGTCAACGATTCGCTTGTCTGCGTACAGGAATTGCGGTTGCCCGCCCGCCTGGTCCTTCGCTTCAATTACTAGCGTAGTTAAACCGCGGTGCGCCGTCGTTAAGCTGGCCGCAAGTCCAGCGGGACCGGCGCCGATAATCACCACATCCCAATAGGGCAGGTTTCCAAAATCGATGTGTTCGCCTAGTTCCGTAACTTTAAAATCCGACATCGGCTCCTCAGTGGGCTCAGCCAGAAGAAACCCATCGGGATCACTCAACACGACCCGATTATAGAGAGTATTGTGCTTGGCCCAGAAGTCGTATAACAGATACGAATCACGACAGCACGATAGACGGAAGCACGAAAACAAAAACGGAAGATTCCATTAGGGCACGAACTCGATACCGTATCGGGAGAAATTCTCGAAACAGCCATGGCAGTCCTCGGGGCATATCGACCTGAAAGCCGTCGAGCGTTGGACGACATCCATTACGCTCAGGTCAAATCGTTTTTGGAAGCCACCGGCCTCCACGTCGACCCGCGGCTTTACTCAGTGGCCACACCCGGTCATCATGCGAATCGTTGTCTGGCATGCTACTTCGTGATTTCGCCTTTCGTGCTTCAAGTTGGATCTTGCTCAGGACCAACCATCTGGCACCTGGCATCGGGCACCTTAGTTTGACGGGGCTGGCCCCTTGGCGGGCTGAATAATTCCGAAAGGGACCGTCGACCTCAGTTCAAAGTCACGGGAAAAGTATACGACGGCCGCATTGAGCATTGTTATTCGACGTGGAAAACGGAAACATCGATTGCGGTGTGAAGCTTCAACATATTCACGGCTGCACGGACGGCAGCTCGTCTATGTCGAGGAGTTGCTGCTGGGATGCGACAATTCTGCTTAGCAAATCCTGCATGCGCTTCTGATTCGCTTCTTGGTGGAAGGGATTCTCATCGTTCGGTCCGCCGCCACCTGGTCCGCCGCCACCTGGTCCGCCGCCACCTGGTCCACCTGGTCCACCGCCGCCCGGTCCACCCGGACCGCCGCCACCTGGGCGACCCGCCGGCAACCGAATCGAATCAAGGGCAGCTTTCTGTTCTGGAGTCAGCAATGCTTCGATTTCTTCTAGGTGTTTTTGAGCTTCGTCGGTCGTCATTTTTTCAGCCTGATTCAACGTCGCAAGTTTTTCCGCAAGCTTGGTGGTTTGATCCGGAGCAAGTTCGACGTGCAAAGTTTCTCGCGTCAGAAGTTCAAGTTTTCCCACAATGGAAGTGAGGTTACCTCGCGCACCTCCGCCAAAACCACCACCTCCGCCGCCGCCGGCAAAACCACCACCACCACCTCCGCC
>JANNPR010000662.1:0-1854 GCA_031400345.1 Planctomycetota bacterium
CCAGCGTGACCACCAGTTCGATCAGGCTGAACCCGCGACTGCCCCGTGACATGGCTGGAGTGTCTGTTTGAGGCAGTGGTTTAAGGGGTAGGGGTTGCGCGTTGTTCGGTAGCGGCATTTTCATTGGTCGAATCAGCCGGCGGCAAACTGGCCATACGCTCAGGGTGGGCGTCGGCCGTGGGGGCGTGGCGGGCAATCTCAATCCAGTAGTACAGGTCCAAACCAGCCCCATGTATCTGGTCCGCTGCAGCTCGATCGGCTACTTTTGCTGCATCCGATGAGTCGCTTAACTCGAGCACGACGGCGTTGTAGCGTTCTGTCTTGAGCTGCTCCACACGCGACGGACTCAAATCGCTGGCCTTCAGCAAGACGGCTCGCAACCTGGAGGACACCATTTGCTTTGACTGCAATTGCAGCGCAACAACTACGACAATCAGGCCCAGAGCGAATCCGAAAATGGCGCGTTTCGTTCTACGACGCATACAGTTGCGTCTCCGGATACTCACCCGACCAGGCGGGCCAACTGCATTGAATGCTGGGGAGCCAGGTTAGCTCCTTGCCCCGCAGGGGTCCGTCGACCCCCCGTCCCGCCAACGACCATCGCGTGCCTGTTTCGCGATCCTTAAAAGGAGCCGTCTCAGGCGAAACCTGATCCGCAAGAAACGTGAGCGGCTTGCCGTCCATTACCGTTTCAAATGCGGTTGCCGATCTTGTTGGCGAATACCAGAAGACGGCGTACCCTTTGCCTTTCAGGGTGTCGACAAAGCAACTACGTTCCTGTTTTTCGTCGAGTGGGTACGCCTTCTGCGCAGCACCTACTTCTACACCGAGCACCAACGCCTTGCTGGACAATCGCTTGTCTACGGGGCCGATGGAAGCGAGTGCGTCGTCGTGCTTCTGAATCGGCAAGTTGGTCACTTGATACTTCTTGCCGTCAAATAGATCGTAGGCCGTCGATTCGGGATGCAGCATCAGCCAATGACGCCAGGTCATCGTGAGGCTGGGAATCCGTTCCAACTTTCGTCCGGCTTGAGGTCCTTGAATCGCAATTCCAGTTAAGGCCGACCACAGTGTACCGTCGCGCCCCTCAGCCACCATCACGCCGCCGCGCCAGCCATGAAACTTATAGCCGTAGTCTTTCTTGTACGCGGCGACATATCCGCCGTCCGGATCGTAAAAGAACAGGCCATACGTGTCGTTAATGACACGTGGGCCTGCTAGAAAATGTCGGACCGGGATTGCCCCACCATTGTGGGCTCCGCGAATCCAGGTCAATACAAGGTCGTCGTCGGCGACGAACTGTTTGCGATTCTGTGTCGAACAGTAGGAACACGGAGGCTCTGTCAGCGGTTGAAACAAGCCAGGCCGGGCGACCAAGGATCGATGCGAGGGCTCTTCAGCGAATGAGGGAAATGCGGCTAACATGCCAGACGCTGCGGCTGCTTGCAGCAAGCGACGTCGTTCTAGGTGGCATTGGGAGTTTAACACCAGGTTCGTCCTATACTGCGAGGCGGAAGCTAAGTAGTCCCACGGAATTGTTTATGCGGTTACACCGTCGTGTAGTTAAGTTTTAGTGTAGCCATGGCGAAATGCAACGTCTCGTTGTAATCGAACCAGTTCATAGCTTTGTCTTCCCTAGTCGCAACGAATTTACGATCACACTGACCGAACTAAAGCTCATCGCACCACTCGCCCACATAGGCGATATCAGTCCGAAGGCTGCTAATGGCACGCTCAACGCGTTGTAGGCGAATGCGAGAAGCAGATTCTGGCGAATAACAGAAGACGTCGCCCGGCTCAGTCGTATAGCTCGAACAATTCCGCGCAGGTCGCCCTTCACGAGAATCACCGCGG
>JANNPR010000033.1:0-5717 GCA_031400345.1 Planctomycetota bacterium
ACAAATGGATCGCTGCGGGGTTTGCGTTGCGATCCGCGATACAAGTTATTCCTGTGGCGTTGTAATCGTGAAATAGCTGCACCAATCGAGAATAGCGTTCATCATCTGTCGCCTTCTCTCGTGGCGACTTGCTCTTTAAAAAGCGTTTGGTGTCGCCCCGGAGTAATCCGGTTGGCTCGCCGGTTGACGCGTCGCGTTCGACAGCGCCTGCGCCGGTAACTTGAAAATTCTTATCAATTCCACTGAGACCTAAAGCCAGCGAATTGACGGAAGCGTCTGGTCCCGTGGAGAACACGACCGGATGTTTTGGAGCGATAGCATCTAATTCAGCCTTCGTGGGATAGCGCTGCTCTCGCAGACGAGTGATAAACACCTGGTTCACCCAAATCCATTCGCCCTCTGGAACCGCATTCGTCCTAGTGCGGATATAATCGAGCACATCCTGAACGGATACCATTTCGGGTACTGGGTGATCGAACTCGAACATGCTGGCACCGGTTGGATGCGTATGCGAATCGATCAGGCCGGGCATTACGAATTTGCCTTCCAAGTCGATGACCTCGGTGTTGTCCCCTTTGATGGAAAGGATCTGCTCGTTGGATCCCACGCCGACAATTTTCGACCCGGAGATCGCCATGGCCTCGGCGATGCGAAACTGTTTGTCGACCGTTGCGATGCGCGCGTTATGCACGATGAGGTTGGGGGACTGCGCCAGCGTCGCCTGCTGGGGCGCGAATACAAAGAGGACGACCAGTGAGATGAAAAGGTTAGATTGCTGCATGAATCGCTCCAGCCAGAACGGGTTATTTTGTTGTGCAGCATATGGTAAGTGATTTGAATGGGTGTGAGGTGAGGGAGCGGCTAATTAAGTTTCGTATTCGTCATTCGGGCCGCCAACGTCCCCCAGGCCGTTGCCGGGGCTGACATAGGGATGCCACATTCGCTGCTGGCACTGAGCGGTAAACTTCATGTTTTTTGCCCTTTATCGGGAATTTGTTTTTCGCTACGATCCCCGCCCGCGTTGGGTGCTTAGACCTTGGTGCCCGCGCACACGTATTGTTCGATCTGGTTCCGACCCGTTAGCGAAGTGTTAACTTTCCAACTTCCGGGCAGCTTGCCGATCACCTGTTCAAGGTGCCGTTTCTAGGCGGCTGGGTTGCCTTATTCACTTCGAGTCTCGATTCAAGAAGGGCTAACCGATGAAACTCGCAAAACTCGTGCGATCCGCCGCGGTCGTTTTGGCTTGCTGGAACTTCGTGGTTCCGTTGAGACTGATACAGGCGGCAGTCTCACCTTCCAGTTCTGACACCTTGTCAGTCCAAAAGGACTTGGCCCACATAGCGTTGGGTGCCAATGGTCGCCTAAGCGGCCAGTTAGTGGATCCGCAAGGGAAGCCCCTCCATGCGCACCCGGTGTCCGTTTATCAAGCCCAGAACCCACAGCCCAACGCGGAGCCTATTGCCGACGTGAAGACGGATGCAAAAGGGCGGTTCGTAATCGAAGGGCTGAAGAGCGGAGCCTACATTGTTGTCGCTGACGAATCCGTGACGGTGTGCCGTTGCTGGAATGCAAACGTGGCACCACCGGTGGCCAAGCCACAGGTGTTGATGGTGACCGACGGTCAAATCCAACGGGGACAGCATCCCATTGGTGAAATGTTGTTCGCCAATCCGATCATCCTCATTTTGTTGATTGTGGCGGCGATTGCCATTCCTGTGGCCATTCACAATTCGCAAGATAACGCCAGCTAACGGATGTTTGTAGAACTGTCCCGATTCAGACCATGGGTAGTGAGTGGCTGAACATCAGGGTTGGGTACGACACCTCCTTGTAGGTTGGGAAGCAGCGTGTGATTGGCCTCTTGAGTGATACTGAGCCACAACTTAGCCGGTCTTCGGTTAGGCGAACGATACGCCGGAAGAACACAGTTGGTCTGGGACTACTGCTTTGTGCGGTGGTCTTAACCGGTTGTCAGAACGGCGTCATCCACCAAGCCCGGTCTCTGCCCGCGCAGTTCGCGGCGACCCCGCCAACGAATCCGCAAATGTTCAATTTGTCGCGGTTCGCGCAGGCAGCCTCCCGTAGCGAACTAGTCCATCCGGGCGATTTACTGGCGGTCACAATCGCCACGGGTTTAGAAGCTGACAAGCCCACCGAATGGGCGCTGCGGGTCTCCGATAGTGGCGACTTAATCGTGCCATTGGTGGGCGCAGTGGGCGTCGATGGCGTCGAGTTGACCGATTGCGAACGACTTATTCGAACCGCTGCCGTTGAGCGAGGTCAGTTTGTGAATCCGAATGTTACCGTCGAACTCAAGGACCGCAAAAGCAATCGCGTGTCGGTTGTCGGTGCGGTAAACGAACCCGGGGTCAAGAGCCTGCCGATTGGTCAGAGCGATCTGTTCAATGCCTTGGTTGCCGCGGGCGGCTTGACTGACAACGCGTCCACGGTAGTCGAACTTCGCCATCCCGATTCGAATCCTGGGCAGGCGCAACAAGCCGGTTCCGCGGGCGGGCCAAACGCCGAGTTTGCCGGTCTTCGTCGAAGCACCGCGCTGCCCATTATGCCTCGCCAAATTCGTTATGACCTGCGTGAAATAACCGCCGGAGCGAGTGGCGACTTCCACGTCGAAGATGGCACCATGGTGGTCGTTAGCCCTAAACCAAAAGAACACATCCAGGTTATTGGACTCGTTCGCAAGTCCGACCGGTTTGAAATGCAACCGGGTCAAGAAATTCGACTGCTGGACGCCCTGGCGATGGCGAATGGGCGAACTCTAGAATTCGCCAACAAAGTAAGAATCATCCGCCGAATCCCGAATCAGGCCGAGCCCGTAGTTATCCAGACTTCGGTACGAGATGCCAAACGAGGCGGCCCGGAAAACCTGATGTTGGCTGCTGGTGACGTGGTGAGTGTGGAAGAGACCCCACTCACGTTCGTAGTGGGAACGGTTCGGGAATTCGTTCGCTTCGGCTTTTCCAGTGCGATCCCAGGATTTTAGCGGGTGTTACAGGACGTTCCCGGCCACCGATTTGGTATCCCCGCCTGCCGTGTAAAACGCTGGCCTACACCTAACTGAACTTCGCATTCACATACGGACATGAATCAGATTTCCAACGAAGCCAACGTGCCCCCCGAGTCGCAATTTGCGGCAGAAACTGTCAAAGCCGGTTTGCACTTCTTGCGCGCCGTACGCTATCACAAGATCTATGTCATCGCCGCGCTAGTGGTCACCTGCGCTCTGGGCGCTCTGTATTACCTGACCGCCACGCGCAAGTACCAAGCCACGGCTTCGTTGCTGATTACACAAAGCAGCCCAGCCGTGTGGGACCCGTCGATGACATCGGAACGTCGGCACGATTCGCTGCCCACGTACGAAAAGTTGTTTTCCAGCAACGTCGTGTTGCAGGGGGCAATAACCCGGCTGCTTGCATTGTCACCGGAAACTCGCATTGATCTGGCGGCTAGACCGCGTGAAGCTTGGATCGGCATTCTGCGGGCCAATTTGACGGCCCGCACCGTGCGATCCACGAGCATCGTCGAACTAGCGTACATTTCTCGCAGCCCCAGAGCCGCGGGCCCTGTCGTCGATTCCATTGTCCAATCCTACCTGGAGTTCATGGACAAGAATCATCGCGACGTGTCCGTCGAAATTGTCTCCAAGCTGCACGAAGAACGCGTCGAAATCGAGAAACGACTGGAAGAGACACAGAGACGCTACCTGGCTCTCAGACGTAGCGTGGGCGACTTAGGTGTTCGCAATAATACCGACCGCGATCTCGTGCACCCGCTGGTCCAACGTGTCATACGAGTCAACGAAAACTTGGTGGAAGTGCAAAAAGAACGGATCCGACTGGAGGCGTCATTATCCGCCATCCGGGCGGCCAGTCGCAGCGGCGGTGATATGCGTCAACACCTTATGGCCGTCGAACCCATCGTGGGCCGCGAGTTGGTAATGAGCGCGCTGGGACTGAATCCGCAGTTTACCGACCTGATCAACAACGTGGAACAAAAGTTGATCAAGGATAACGCTGAACTTAAAAAACTGAGCAGTCACTATGGTCCAAAACACCATCAGGTAATGGAGTTGACACAGTCCATCCAGAACTCGCAATCGTACTTACAACAGTACCAAGCCAAGATCAACTCGCGGCTGGATGACGTCCGCGATGGGCAACTGGGCCCCATGCTGCTATCCATGATCGAAGAAAATCTGGCCAAGACTTGGGCACACGAGAATGAACTTGGTATCCAATATAGCAAGACAGAAAAAGAAGCTGTGGAACTGAACGACCGCATGGCCGAATTGCAAATCGTGGAGAATGATTTGCAGCGGCTTCGGAACTTGAACGATACCCTGCTGGATCGCATCGCCCGAATCGACATTAACGAGCAACCGGATGTTCGAGTCGCCGTAGTCACCGAGCCCATGGCCAGCGATATCCCAGTTTCACCGAAGCGACTGCTCGTCGCCTTAACTTGCTTGTTGGGCGGCTTAGGACTCGGTTGCGGAATCGTGTATGTGCTGGATTTGATGGATGACCGATTCCGAACCCCCGAGGAGTTGCAGGAACAACTGGGCGTTCCAGTATTGGCGATGGTGCGCCAGCTCGCGTCCAATGCGGAAACGGGTCCTGCAGCGGTCCATGTACACGTTGAGCCCGAATCAGTCGGGAGCGAAGCGTTTCGTACCTTGCGTACCACTTTAGCCTTCTTGGGACAGGAACTATCCCGCATCTCGGTGACGAGTTCCGAGCCGAGCGATGGCAAGACCACTGTAATTGCCAACTTGGCAACGTCATTCGCACAGGCGGGCAAACGAACTTTACTTATTGACGGCGATTTACGTCGCCCGGGTCTGACCAAGCTGTTCGATCTCCGCCGACAAGGTGGTTTGTCCGAAGTCTTGCGCGGCGAGGGCGATGTCGCGATCATGTGTCAAGAGCGTGTATTGAGCACCGGAATCGATAAGTTGGACATCCTTCCCTGTGGGGCTCGGCCTTCCGATCCGGCAGAACTGCTCAGCGGCCCACGCTTTGAATCGCTGGTGGGCTGGGCGGAATCCAATTACGATCAAGTTTTGATTGACTGCCCGCCGGTGATGGCGGCCAGCGACGCGGCGATCATTGGTCGACTGACCGACGGAATGATGGTCGTAGTCCAACCCGAAAAGAATCATCGCCGGCACGTAATTCGAGCCGTCGAGAGCTTGAACTCGATGCGTATCAATTTGATTGGCATCGTCGCCAATAAGATCGGTGGCCAAGACAGCGGCTATTACGGTTATGGCTACGGATATGGCTATGGATACGGTTCGGCCTATGGCTACGGGGAAGTTGAACGCGAGGAAGAAATAGCCGCTTCTGTCCCAATTTCAGTGGCCAGTCCACCCGCTTCACCATCGGACCAGATGCCAAACTCTACCCCGAAACGGCCCACGATATCTCCGCGGCGCGCCGCGTAGAGGGTGGTGGGTGGAGGGTGGAGGGGCGCGCGCATCCATCGGCATTCTCGGCCCAAACGCCATCCGGCTTGCCCGGGTGGTTTAACGGCTTCTGCACTACTTCGACTGTCCTAAGTTCCTTGCCGAACGGAATCCCCAAGCCGGAAAGAAGATCGGGAACACTAATCTTCGCTAATCGAAATGATGGGGATACGTTTTAAGGTGGAAGAGGCGGTTGGGTGGGCCAAGTCCCGCGTTGCTCAGCACTGGCCTG
>JANNPR010000034.1:0-2555 GCA_031400345.1 Planctomycetota bacterium
GGCGTACCCGACCTATGGTTGGAACTTCAGGTAGACAAGAGCGACGACGCAGTCGTCGCTCTCGCCAAAAAATACTTGGAACTCGAGCACGAAGCAAAGGGAACTTGGGGACGAAACGAACTTAGTAAGAAGTTAAAGTAAGAAGATACGGTCATTGGTCACTCAGTAGTGCCAAGTTCGCAAAATTGATCTTGATGAACGCAAGGCTCCTCCTCAGAGTGGTTTATGCAGTAACCACAAACTCCAAGGAGGGAGCCCATGCGTTCACGGATGATTCATACCATAAGCAGTCGCGAGATCCACGGGTGGACATTAGATTGGCTAGTGCAAGCATCGCTAATAAAGGATCACGGATGGCTTTGTACAGCCGTGGTCGTGTGGAGCATCGTGCTACGTGCCTCGGCGCGGTCGATCTCGATTGGTGCCGCCTGCCGCGATCTGTCGAAAGCTCCGTCCGATCAAGCGGTGTTCAACGCCTTGTCCGACGGACTCCCGAAAACGTTGCCCGTGCTGGAGCACCGGCTGAACGAGGCATTGACGGGACATCTGCCGCGCCGCATGCGGCGAAAGAACTGGAAGGTAGCGATCGACTGGCACTTGGTTCCGTACTATGGCGAGCCGTACAAGAGTCGCAACGAACTGTACTATGGCAAGCCGCAGAAGGGAACATCGAAATTTCACTGCTACGCCTCGGCTTGCATTGTGCAATATGGCCAGCGCTATACGCTGGCCCTGACTTGGGTTCGACGCCACGAAAAAACGACGGTGGTCCTTCAACGTTTGCTCTCGCGTATTCGCGAAATTGGCCTGAAAATCAAGTATTTATTGCTGGACCGTGCATTTTTCAATGTGCCAGTCGTCGAGTTCCTGAAGGAGCAAAAACTCAAGTTCCTAATGCCCGTAATGTTCCGTGGCCGTCCGCCGAAGAAAAAACGTCCGAAGACCGGATTGCATTTGATCAAGAAACAGCCTGCGGGATGGTACTCGCACACGCTGAAAAATCGCCGGAAGCAGGTGACCATCTCGGTATGCGTAGCGTACCGCACACACCGCAATCGCAAAGATGGCAAACGCAAGCAGCAGAAATTGCTGTTTGCGGCCTGGGGTGTGCACGGCAGTCCCACCGACATTCGGGAAGAGTATCGCAAACGCTTTGGCATCGAAAGCAGTTATCGGCAACGGCGCCAGGCGTCCATTTATACCTGTACGCCCAACCCTCACCTGCGTTTGGTATTCGTAGCTGTGTCACTGATTCTGCGCAATATGTGGGTATGGATTCACGCCGACCATCTCGCGGAGGGCCGAGGTGACACCATGACACTGCGTCAGGAACTGCTCCGCTTCAAACGTATGCTCGACTGGATCGCGAACACCGTTGTCGCTCTACTTCACGACGGCTCAACACCTTGCGTCGTCTTAATTGAATGAGGAGCACTTGGAAGTACTGTCACTGGTCATTTGTCATTGGTCATTTGTCACTGGTCATTTGTCATTTGTCACTGTTCATTTTTCATTTTTCATTTGTTGCTCGACCAATCAGGAAAGTCCCGGGTCTGAACCATCTCATGACTATCAAGCGCAGACCGTACCTCTTTTCCCGATGTTGTTCAACGATGTGCAGGATTTCGGTTCTGTCGGTTTGGATCCGACGTTTCGGTCGGATGACAAGTGACAAATGCAAGTGACAAATGACAAATGACAAGTGACAAATGACAAATGACAAATGACAAATGAAAGGATCAACCTATGTCAGAGTCAGAAGCAACACCACTACCCGAACCGCCCTCCAAAGAGCAACTGGCTTTGGCCCTAAAGGCATTCCGGAAACGGCTCAAGCTCACTCGGCTGGACGACGAGTCGCGAATCGGGCACGGGCCTATGTCCGCAGGCGGTAAGTCGGGAGTCGTTGCCATCACGCCCCCAAATCAGTTCCCCAGAGAAGTCTGGGAAGAGTTGGCCAAACAAGGAAAACTCAAACACGCCGGCCGGGGTCTCTACGAACTGATTGGCTCGTGAGCATGCGGCGGCACCTGACCAAGGTAGGGTTGCAGAATGATGGGTAGGTCTCAGGGTGCCACTGGCCGCCGCCGGAGTTGGCTTGGATTAAACGTGATTGCCCATTCGGCGGCAAGCCAGTGCTGGGAACGGTCGGACAACGTAAACGACCTAAGTACGGCTAGCCGTTGCGGAATCGAAGCAATTCGAGTCATTGGTCATACGTAGTTCGGCACTGGCTTGCCGCCGAAATATCTTTGCTGAACTTCATAGCCAACTTCGGCGGCTGCCAGTGTCACACTCCCGTACACCTTACGGTTTCGCGGGTGAATATCCCTTACGGTCTTCGATCGGCCGGGATTTTGCCGGTGGCGTTATTCCTGCCGCGAGCAGCACTTGATGAAGCGCGGCAATGGTTTCCGCCGAGGGCTTGAAGTTTCCGACTCGGTGACCTTCCGCGATCGAGAGAGGCGTCCACCCGTACTTATTCTTGTTGTTCCAGACCTCGACCTTGGCGCCGTTGTCGGCGAGAAAGTGCACGACCTTCGGCAGACTCTTAT
>JANNPR010000056.1:0-2870 GCA_031400345.1 Planctomycetota bacterium
TATTTTTTTTCACCGTGTCCAAAACTTCATATCAAGACCATAACCTGACATCGAGTACCCATAGGCTCATTCCAGGTTATAATCCACCGCCTTTGTAGAGATTTAGCCGAACGACCAAATTTTTTCGATGGTGCCGGGGAAAAATTGAGGTACTTGAATGCAACTTGAAAAAATAGCCAGGCGCCGCCCGTTTGGCATTACTCTTCGACGGCGCCTAGCCGCGAATCAGCGAGAGAAACAGCATCGATCCGCATTTCGAAAGCTCGTGGTCGAGTTACTCGAGACGCGGCAGATGCTGGCAGCGGATTGGCAGAATCCGTTGATGCCAACGGATGTGAATGATGATGGGTTTGTCACGCCGCTGGATGCACTACGTGTGATCAACGATTTGAATCTGAATGGCGCTCGTCCACTAACCACAGCCTTTGAAAACGATTCCGCATCGCCCGCCTATTTCGACGTCAACGGCGATGAGTTTGTTGCTCCCATCGACACACTGCTCGTGATCAATCGCCTCAACTTGCTTCCCTCTACGCGGGACTTAACTCTCGCGCTATCGAACGACTCGGGTGACTTGGCCAACGATCTGTTGACGAACGATGCACGCCTGCAAGGACAAGTGGCCCCCGGCGTGGCGACGTTGACAAGTGCAAGAGCGAGGCTGAATCGTGGCATCGTCTTCGATGTGTCCGTGGATAGTACCGGCCAATTCAGTCTCGACCCGACCGCGATTCAGAACTTGGCGGATGGCGACGTCCAATTCACTGTCTACGTGACCGATGCCAATGGCGCGGACGGACTTACCCAGTTGCGATTCCAACTTGATACCACTCCACCCGTGACGGTGTTCAATTTGGCACCCACGTCGGACTCCGGTGTGGTTGGGGATCTACAGACAGAATTTGGTCGTGTTACCGTCATCGGGACCACGGAATTGGGCGCAGACCTTGAGTTGGTTCAAACTGGCGCAAAAGCCCTCGTGAGCAATCAGGGAGACTTCTTCTTTCCGAACCTCAGTCTGGCCAAAGACAGCAACCCTGTCACACTTCAAGCTCGCGATATCGCAGGTAATTCCAGCGATACGACTCGCACCTTTACGCGATTGGAAGCTAGCGGCAGCATAGATCCCGTAATTGACTGGAATCATCAGGCGCTGGAAGCGATTCGACTCGACGCCACCACGCCTCCCGAGGCGACTCGTGCTCTGGCTATCCTCCACTCGGCAATTCTTGACGCGGTCAATGCGATCGATGGAATGCCGGGACGATATGTTTTCGTTCCAGCACAAGCGGGCACATCCGCAGTGGCAGCGGTAGCGGCGGCAGCGCATCGGGTGTTATCGCATGAGTTTCCAGCTCAGCAGTCTGCCTTCGACGCGACGCTTGTCGATTCGCTCGCGCAGGTTCCTACAGGCCAAGGCAAGACAGACGGACTTACCTTGGGTCGTGCGATTGCTGACGCCATCATTTCCATGCGGGAACATGACGGCTACGACGATTTCGTGGAATATTTTGCAGGCAATGAACCAGGTCGCTGGCAACCCACGGCACCAATGTTTGAAGTTTCACTCTTGCCTCAGTGGGGTGACATGCAGACTTTCGTTGTTTCTGATGTCAGCAGCCTTCTGGCGCGCAGCCCTCCGGAGCTATCCAGCCAGGAATGGGTGACGGCGTTCGATGAAGTCAAAAGCATTGGCGCCGCTAATAGCTCAACACGCACCGCCGAGCAAACCGCGATTGCCAAGTTCTGGGCAGATGGCAAAGGAACCTACACGCCGCCCGGGCACTGGAATCAAATCGCCCAAATCGTCTCACAGGCCCAAGGATCAAGTTTGGCCGACAACGCTCGACTGTTCGCGCAGCTCAATGTGGGCCTTGCCGATGCCGCCATCGCATCTTGGTACGTAAAAAACTCTTCCGGATTCTGGCGTCCTATTACCGCGATCCAGCAAGCCGACTCCGATGGCAACGACCAAACGACCGCGGACCCCAATTGGACACCGCTGCTGATCACGCCACCCTTCGCAGAATACGTTTCCGGCCATTCAACATTCAGCGGAGCAGCCGCCGCAATCCTCAGCGACATCCTCGGCAAAAATGTATCGTTCTCCGTTGGCTCGTTCACCCCTGCGAATTTGGTCCGCAGTTTCAGTAGTTTCGATTCAGCCGCTTCGGAAGCCTCGTTCAGCCGCATTCTGGGCGGCATCCACTACCGCTTCGCGGGCAAAGACGGTTTGGCATTGGGAAAGAGCATCGGCCAACAGGTACTCGCTGCCTTTTCGTCATCGCAGGATACACAGCCTCCGACAATTGTCCTCGACAAACCTCCGACCGCCACGGCCCATAACATTGACATCCACGGACAGATTATTGACAACCTGGCTGGACTGCAAGCAGCGTCGTTACAGATCGATGAGGGCGTATTCAAACCGCTGTCGCTCAACGCAAACGGTCAATTCATATTGACGACCAGCTTGCCAATCGACGGCACGGCGGATGGACAGCATGTTTACCGTTTCCGGGCAAGCGACGCCGCAGGGAACACGACAACTCGCGAGTTTGCGTTCACGCTCGACACCCGGGCGCCGGGTTGGACCATCACCAGTCTGACCAGCAACGCTGATCTTGACGACCTCAGTCGATTAGTCGGGAGAGCCGATGGCACAGGTTCGTCGATCGTTCGATTGACCTACGCCTTCGACGGCGGCGTGGAGCGGCCGTTCGGTTATTCAACCACGGGCTCCTTGGACAACAAGCTCGACATCTCACGTCTGTCGGTCGGCGCACACACGCTGCTCGTTAGCGCGATCGATGCTGCAGGAAATTCATCGCAAGCAACTCTGCAATTGAACCTTTCAACACTCGCCAGTT
>JANNPR010000087.1:0-3182 GCA_031400345.1 Planctomycetota bacterium
GCTTCAGTCGTGGGCCCCACGCGATTGAGTGTGATCGAGGCGACTCCAGCCGATTCGCTAACCTCGACGACGAGCGGCGCAAATTCAACGATCTGCGAAATTGACTGGCGTTGCCTCGATCACACTCAATCGCGTGGGGCCCACGACCGAAGCCTTGACTGTGCATTACGCCACGCGAAACGAAACGGCGACTGCGAATGAAGACTTCGAGTCCAAGGCGGAGTCGATCACGATTCCTCAAGGCGCGGCATCGACGACGATCTCAATTCGGCTTATTGCGACTAGCGCCGTCGAGGGACCTGAAACCTTTTCGATAGAGCTCGTCTCCGTCGCTGGCGAGGCGGTGATTGGCAACGCGCGCCGAGCGATCATCAAAATCCAGGACGCGGATCGACCTCCGGTGTTCGATGCGATCCCACGGCAATCGGCAATGGAGGGCGTTCCCTTCATCATCGACATCCAATCGCACGATCCAGAAGGAGCTGCGATTGAATACTCCCTTGGCGATGATGCTCCCGCAGGCGCGACAATCGACAAGCAAACCGGTCGTCTGCAATGGACGCCAACTGCCGAGCAGTCACTGCGCGAGCAGGCGGTCACCGTTCGCGCCGTTCAGGCGGGGGCAAATCAACTCGCTTCGACGACCACTTTCTGGGTCGACGTCAGCCGGGTGAGGGGACTACTCCAACCTAAAAAGTCCTACGGCGAAGATGGGCATCTGGCGATCGGATTTCAGGGCTACGGGTACGATTCTGTCGTGGATGCAGCCTACCAGCCGGACGGCAAGTTTGTTGTAGTGGGAAATAGTCGTGGTCTTCTGACAGAACAGGAGCGTTGGCAAACGAATCTCGCCATCGCGCGCTATGAACCAGACGGTGCGCTTGATTCCAGATTCGGCAACCAGGGGATCGTGACGCTCATGGTTCCCGGCGATATCACAGGTAATCGACTTCTTATTCAGCCGGACGGACGGTTGCTCGTTTCCGCTGTCGAATCGATTCGCAACGGATCCGCATCCGGATCCGCGACCTATCTGATTCGATTCCTTGCCGATGGGCGATTGGACGAATCGTTTGGCGAGGCCGGCTATGCGCGCCTTCAATCGGGCGAAACTGGATTTGGTGCGGTTCAATCGGACGGAAAAATCATCCTCGCCGGCCGTGATCGTTTAGTGCGATTGACGCCAACTGGGACTGTCGACACGACCTTCGGAAATCAAGGCCGGTTGACGGTCAATTTGAACGACGAGGACGGTACGGGCTTAACTCGGATTCTCAAGCCGATAGCGAGCTCCGACGGTTTCATTCTCGTTGCCGGATGGCTGGAGGATTCAAACGATTCGTTCGCCGTCGCGCGACTGGCCGATAACGGTGCACTCGATCCAATATTCAGTGGCGATGGAAAAACACAATTCCAACTAGGACGTACCGCGGAGCTACTTGACGCGCGATTGTTGGGGGACGGTGGGCTGATCCTCGCGGGCTATGAAGAAGCTGGCAACACGAGGCGCGCGGTGCTCGTCCGGATTCTAGCAAATGGCGAGATTGACTCGACTTTCGGGGACTCCGGTAAGATCGCGGCCGGCGCTGGGATCGTCCGCTACCAACAATTGATGGTCGATGCAGCAGGTATCCGCGCAGCAGGCGTGGACGCACAGGACAATATCCTGGAATCGAGTTATTCGTTGAATGGGGCATTAGACATATCATTTGCCCAGTCTGGCCACGCGAAGCTCTCTAAACTTAAGCGTTTCGTTACTGTGGATGCGATGCGTTTCGATATGTCGGGCGGACTCTTGCTGACGGGCCGCGTTTCGAACAGCGACACGGACGTAGGATTGGTCAGGCTCTCACCCCAACTGACGGTCGATCACGCATTCGGCGACGACGGATTTACTGAAACTGACCTGCAGCGCGAGCGAAGCGATTTCGTCAATCAGGCGGTCCTGTCGGCGGACGGAAATCTCATCATTGTTGGCCTATCGATTCCCTTTCCCTGGGATAAAATTGGCGTGGCGTCGATTGACGCATTAGGCAGTCTTGACACGGGCTTCTCGAACGACGGCAGACTGCTATTTACCCTGGAAGACCGAGAAGCGGAAACGGTTGTCGATACGAACCTCAAAATCAACGACGTCGCACTTCAGGCCGACGGAAGCATCGTCGTATCCGCTTCGTATCAGTTCCACGGCCGTGCCGTCTTTGGCGGAGGATTGCCGGTCCTCGACGAATATCCGCTACTCCGCTTTAGCGCTCAGGGCGAACTTGATGGCTCCTATCCCAATGCTGGATCGAAGGGGAATTCCAAAATCGCCATTCAACCGGATCAAGCGATCGTGACGGCCGACGTCGGAGTAGTCGATGGAGACGGCGCGCTGCGTGTAAATCGAATGAATTCGGACTTCAGTCCGGACCTGAGCTTTGGAATTGATGGCAGGGCGGTTCCGGGCATCCACCCAATCGAGTCCGTCATCGACACCACAATTAGGCCCGACGGTCAAATCTTAGTTGCCGTTCGAGCTTCAGGTGCCAATTTATTTGACGACGATGATGACGTCTTTCTGCTTGCGCAGCTCACTTCAACCGGCCAACTGGATCAAGCCTTTGGAACGGGGGGCAGGCTAATCAATGTATTCGGAGAGGTGACCGAAATCGTCTCTCGCAATGACGGATCGTTCTACGTCGTGGGCGACAATTATGTCGCGCGCTACCGGTCAGACGGAACGCTCGATCCCACCTTTGGCGAATCCGGCGCCATCACAACCGGGCTTGCGCCAAAACTGGCCATCGATCTCGACGGCAAGCTGCTGGTGGCGTCTGGCTATAGGGAATTCGGGCGGGTTTCGCGTTGGGAGCTGGTGAGGTATTTGGCCAATGGCACTCGCGACCCCGATTTTGGGCAGCCGGTGCCACTTCCTTACGCGACGCAGATCGTCGTCACCCCGACCGGCGACGTGCTCGTGGTGGGAACTACCCTGGACGCAAACGGTTCAACAAACGATTTCGGGGTTTCAGCATTCGCGTATGCGTCGAGTCCGCCGACCAATCAAGCGCCGATCCTCAGCGAAAATGCGACCGCTCAAATCGGGGATATTCCGATGGACGCCTGGAACAACCAGGGAATGTCCATTGCTGACTTATGGGGGGCGCCCGGCGTCGGATCGTTCGTTCAAGACGCCGATT
>JANNPR010000115.1:0-4945 GCA_031400345.1 Planctomycetota bacterium
TCTTCAGGTTGGATTCACCAGATGTTTCCGGCACACCGTTCGTTCGCCTGGCAGACAGGCTACGGCGCATTCACAGTGAGCCAATCGAATGTAGACCAAGTCAAACGGTACATCGACAATCAAGCCGAGCATCATCGAACGCAATCTTTTCAAGAGGAGTTCGTGGGTTTTCTACAAAAGCATGATGTCGCGTACGACGAGCAATATCTTTGGGAATGAGAACCAGAATGCGGTTAGTGGCGAATCACGTCTCCGCCGACAGTTGACGTTGGGCGGAGGTAACAACTCGATCGATACGGTCGCCACTCCGTGGCTAATGACAGGTTCGGATGTTGCGAACCAGGGGCGTTACGCCGGCTCACGCCTGCGTAAGGCCCCTGGCTACCGACGAGCGCCACTCCGTGGCTGAGGACCTCGATCAGACAGGCTGGTAAAGTATTCCGCTTCGGTCGGACACACCGGCGCGCCGTCATTCGAGTCGGTCGATGTGACGGACGCGAGCGACCTGCGTCGCGGCGCTTGCCTTTTGCATTGGGATCTGTGACAGATCTTCGCCCGGTTACGGTTTGACCTTTTCGAAGTTCACGATACTCGCGGCGGTGAGTGCATTGATGAAAAGCTCGTCTTCACCAAGTCCACCATCAAGGAGAACCGGTCCATTCACGAGGATCGTGCCCTCATTATGGATCTTCAGTTTCACTTCATCGTTGCCCGCACCGGTGCTGATTGATAGGGAATTTGCCGGACTATTACCAGAAGCGAACGATAGTCCGGAACTGTCCGCTCCGGTGTTCGCCGCAGTCAGCTTCACCTGGTCGTTGCCACCGCCGGTAATGATGGACAGGGACCGATCAGCGAAGACTCCAACGCTTCCCGCCCCGCTGTTCGTCCCCCTCAGCTTCACACGGTCGTTGCCAATACCGGTATGGATGGCCAGGGATTGGCCTGCGCTTCCCAAGTCTTTCGCAGAGATTCCATAGCTGCCATCGCCAGTGTTCGCCGCTAACAGCTCCACTTGGTCGTTGCCGGCGCCGGTATCAATGGACAGGGCTCGCGCGGCGTCGTCGATACTGAAAAACGCCAAGACGGCGATGCCAAAGCTGCGGCTTCCGCTGTTTGCTGCCATCAACTTCACATCGTCGTTGCCATCACCCGTTTTGATGGACAGGGCTGCAGCGAAATCGTCGGTAAATGATGTGGGAAAGATACCGATTGAACGCGGTCCGTTGTTTTTAGCCGTCAACGATACGCGGTCGTTGCCAGCACCGGTGTTGATGGACAGAAGGCTGAAGCTGACAATACCATTGTTAAGCTCTCCGCTACTACTATTTTTCGCTAACAGCTCCACGTTGTCGTTACCATTACCGGTATTGATGGAAAGGGTCGAAACGATGATCCCGGCGTAGGCGTCTCCGGTGTTTGCCGCTGTCAGCTCCACTTGATCGTTCCCAGAACCAGTATCGATGGACAGGCCTTGGGCTGGGCCGAAGACGGAGATGCCGGCGCCACCCAGGGTGTTCACCGACTTCAATTTCACCTCGTCGTTGCCTGCGCCGGTATTAATGAACAGAGATTGGACCTGGCCCCGTGCGTTGATTCCATCGCTGTTTGCCCCGCTGTTTGTCGCCACCAACTCCACGTAGTCGTTGCCAGCCCCGGTGTTAATGGCGAGCGCTTGGACTTGGCTAACGGCCGAGATGCCGGTACTGAAATCCCCAGTGTTCCGCGCTATGAGCTCGATGTGATCGTTGCCAGCCCCGGCGCTGATGGACATGAAGTTGTCGGTGGAGATGCCGACACTGCCAGCTCCGGAGTTACTCGCCGTCAGTTTCACGTCGTCGTTACCATTGCCCACGTCGATCGAGAAAGAATGGACTCTAATACCCGCGGTGTTATCGCCTTTGTTTTCGGCTCGCACGTGCACTTTATCGTTTCCATCACCCATCTTGATTTTTATGTCGATTACGCCCGAGGGGGCAGTCGCTCCAGTCACTTTCGTGGAACCAATGCCTCGTATGGCAATCGAGTTTTCGTTTGCCACAATCTCGATCTGATTATCCTTGGAGTCGCCAATCACGGTGAGCAACCCGGCCTCCAGTGAGACGACGACGTTCCCTGCAAGCAACCGCCGTAACTCCAATACGTCGAACGAAAGTCTACGGGCAAAAGTCTGTTGAGTGGTACGAGAGGTCCTCTTCCGTTTTTGCCAAAACATCGTAATTCCTCCAGCAAAGAATTGGTGCGACGGCGGCAACGATACACCGAACCATGTTCGCGATTCCGCTTTCCCTAAATCACCTCAAATTACGCTTCAGACCTCATCGTTCGCCTTCTTCGTTGAGTGATATCGAGGTTATGCGAGGTATGCAAGATGCCAACCCATGCCTACGGCCGCACCAATCCGGGCGGTGATCTACTACGACCTATCCCACCTTCCACTCAGTCCGCAATACTCGACAACGCAGGCAAGGTTCGCTATATCGGTGGACTGAAATGGGATTGCGTTTCATGCAAATCGAATTTTAGGGGCGACCGATCGTGACATGTTCCAGAGAAACAAGGGCTCATTCCAATCCACCAATTCAGCGGACCGGTTGGTCCGCGCAGCGGATTTGCGGTTCGTCCACGAGCATGGTGCGGCAAATTGGGTGCATCTCCCTGCTTCTAACGCTTATCGGCGTCGGCCCTTTGGTTGGCGCTGAGCCAAAATGGCCGCAGTTTCGCGGACCAGGCAGTGCTGGTTCGGGTGAAAGCAACCAACTCCCAAATGGTTGGTCGACCACCGATAATGTGGCATGGAAAACCGACATTCCCGGCAAAGGTTGGTCGTCGCCGATTGTCTGGGGTGACCGAGTGTTCCTGACGACCGTAACCAGCGACCAGCCGGGGCGTGAGCCTCGCAAAGGACTGTACATTCAAGACCTCCAGGGAACGGTCCCAGAAGGTACGCACCATTGGCAAGTGCTCTGCCTAGATCTCAATTCAGGAAAGATCCATTGGCAGCGCGAAGCCCACGCAGGTAAGCCGTCAGCCACGGTCCACCTCAAGAATAGTTACGCGTCGGAGACTCCAGTCACCGACGGCGAACGAGTCTACGCGTATTTCGGCAACGTCGGTCTGTTTTCCTACGATTTCGCTGGCGCGCTAAAGTGGTCACGGCAATGGGGCCGGGTCGACACGCGATTGGGATGGGGAACGGCGGCGTCACCCGCGCTGCATAAGGGACTTGTTTTCGTAGTCAACGACAACGAAAACGAATCGTACTTAGTCGCTGTGGATTCGAAAACTGGCAAGGACGTGTGGCGAGTTCGCCGCGAGGAACGAAGCAACTGGGCGACTCCCATTATTTGGGAGAACCAGCTTCGAACCGAAATTGTTACCGCCGGAACAGGAAAAGTGCGTTCGTATGACCTCGACGGAAAACTGCTGTGGGAACTTGGCCCGATGTCGCAGACCTCAATACCGACGCCATTTGCATCCCACGGACTGTTGTTCGTCACGTCGGGCTACGTCATGGATTCGGTTCGACCCCTGTATGCAATTCGGCCAGGCGCTCAAGGTGACATCAGCTTGAAGTCAGGCGAGTCAAGTAATGAGTTTGTGGCCTGGAGTCTGCCGCAAGCGGGTCCATACCATCCCACACCCGTGGTGGTCGGCGAGACGCTTTACGTTCTTTATGATCGTGGGCAACTCGCGAGCTTTGATGCAAAAACTGGAAAGGAAATCCTCGGTCGTACGCGGCTGGGGAACTCGACGGCCTTTACCGCTTCACCGTGGACCGCGAGGGGTAATCTATTCTGCCTTAATGAAGACGGCGACACATTGGTGATCGAGCCCGGTGAGAAGTTGCAGATCGTGGGTATCAATCGGCTCGAGGAAATGGCCCTGGCCACACCAGCGATCGCCGGAGATCGTCTGCTAATCCGTACGCAAACAAAGCTGTATTGCTTGAAGACAGTCGGCGGTGGGTAGTCGACTTTTCTGTAACTTTTCCAAACGTTTCGATTAGTATCCATCAGTGCATGAGGCGGTTCACCATATTCAAAAGGCGTGCCTCAAGCCGAAGCGCACGAAAGGTACTATGATGGATGGGATAGCAAAGACGCTCGAATCTGCCTTGTGCACGCTGCTCTGGGTTGTGGTTGTGTTTCCCACCGGATGTAACTCCGCCGCGAAGGCAAAAGTCCCGCTGTCGGTGAGACTTGATGAGCGCGGACCGTATCTGATCCTGGTCACTCCTACGGCGAATGCAGCCTACGGCGGCGCGATTAATGCCGCTCGCAAACTACACCCGGCCGCTGATGTGGTTGAGTTCGATCCAGGGAACTTAGCCGACCTGAGGATAAAACTGCGAGAGAAGACTCCTCGCTATGTGCTTGTGTTCCTTAAACCCGATGAGCTCGACGTGAACTTCGCTTGGCGGTGGTTGACTCTGTCGACTCAAATCGACGAAGATCCGTTTGTGGATGTGCGAAGTGGCTTCATTACTGGTGCGACGCCCAGCGAAGTCGAAGCGTTTGTGGCGCGTATCGCTTCCGCGGCAGCAGGTGAAACGCAACTCGCCGGCAAACTCATTGACAACTTCGGCCCGAATCCACAGGCCAAAAAAGATGCGTTTTATCAGTCGAGCGGCAATTGGTTCATGCCGATGTACGGCGAACGACTGGGCTTGGAAACGATCATGCACGGGCCCCAGGGTTTTTCTGATGCACGGCTAAGTTCCATGGAGAGCGCCGGGTTAATCCACATCGGCGGCCACGGTCACCCCGACCGAGTTGACGATGGTCTAATTGGCGGGCAAGCGAGGCGCCTGGCGTTATCTCCTTGTGTTGTCTTCAACGGCTGCTGTTACACCGGCGTGACCGGTCGGTGGTTCGACCAAAGGTCCGCCGGTAACAAAGTTGAGGAACGGCAAGTGGAACCATCCGAGAGCTTTTGCCTAAAC
>JANNPR010000123.1:0-3921 GCA_031400345.1 Planctomycetota bacterium
ATTTACCCAAGCAAGCCAGAATTCAAATCAGCCGGCAGTAAAAAAAGAAATCATGGAGGAGGAAGCGACGAAACCGTGTTATTGGCGTGTTTCGTGGTTTCTTCCGGCCTACGGCTTCGAAACTTCGGAGGCCGCAAGAAAGCCATCGGAATTCTGGTCCAGCTCGCTAAATCGAACCGTTTCTCCCAAAAACTCCTGGCTGCTGACTTCACCGTCCCCATTCGTATCCATCGGTCCGAACCAAGACGGTAGTTTTTCCTGCGTCAACTTTGTCTCGGACGTCGGTGGCACAAACAAAGCCGCTTCGCGTTCGGCTTCGCCTCGTACCAATCCCACGATCATGCACTCGGGAAGCTCAAACGAATGAATCTGACCGTCCGTATTTTGATCGAATTTTCGCAAGCGTTGGCCGGCCCGGGAAATCTCGCGGGCATTGAGTCGGCCATCCCCGTCTTCGTCCAGAGCCGCAAAGAATGCATCCTCAGCATCGGCGGCGCGAGCCCGGACCTGACTGCGCGCTGGAGCCAAGCGGCGCGTTAAATACGCTTTTAATTCGTCGGGATATATCTTTTGGTCATCATTCTCATCCATTTCTTTCAACTCGGGGGCGTATGGAAGCTCTTGAGCGGGATACTCTTTTTCGTCTAAATAGCCATTACTATCACCGTCGTAACGAGCAAAAAGTGAATCCACTTGAGCGACCACGGCACCGCCCTCGGCCTGGTCATTCACAAAAAACTCTATTTTTGCCTTTGGTAGCTGTACCGATATGCGCTGGCCGAATGTTGTCGTTCGTTCTATTTGTGACGCAACATGTCGTGACGCGACTCGCAACTCCAAGGACTGCTGGACTCCCTCACCCTTGTTGCCGAAGCAAATGATCAAAACCAAGTCAGCGGGAGCTGTCGCAAGCCGCGCAATTTCAACTTTTTCGACTTTCCCGTTCTGGTCCTCGTCCAAGTAATCCGTGACCTCTTGGCTAAAACCCAACTCGTTGAAGCCACTCTTAAATCCTACCCCACGATGCTCGCGCAATGCATACTCAATCCCATCCCATTTTGTCCGCGAGCCCAATGCGAAGGCCGAATCCGTTTCGCTGATTCGGCGTCGATTCGGTAGTTGTCCCTCGTTGGCATCCAATATCAACTTGAAATCGGCCATTGCCAGAACATCGTCGTCGTCGCCATCTCGGCTGCGGAGTCGAACGGCGGCAGCATCCAATTCCTCGTGGCTAAGCGCCCCGTCTCCGTCCGAATCCAACCAACGGCGTACCGGTGATTGCGAGCGATTCAGACCTCGATAGAGATTGGAAGAGGACCATGAGAATGACCTTGAGCCACCCGCGTTGCGGGTAATGAACCGAGGCAATTCATCGCGATCGACAATCCCGTCCCGGTTGGAATCGTACAGTTGAATTAATCGCTGACGCGCTCCCGCGTCCTTGGCTTCCAGATTACCTGCCTGACCATAGCGGAATCGAGGACTTGATACGACCTCATCCCAGGTTGACTTGCCATCACCATCTACATCGGTTTGCTTCAGGACATCATCAACGACATTGTCGAACGCCATGACATGTGACCGTCCATCGATGCTCAGCCGCAATGCGACAATTACAGGTCCGTCAGGCAATAACAGCAGGATTTGTTCGCGGCCAAACAGATTGACATCTTCATGTAGAGACGGCGGCTCCTTTTCCGGTCCATTTGCCAACGACGCAGCCGCAGTGCCGGCGGTTGAATCGGGGCTCACCCCATTCGGTTCGAAATTGCCTTTGCCAGGTTCTGTCGCCGGCGATTTTGCCAGAGATGCTGCGTTCTCCCCCTCGGATCGGTCCATAGCGACTTTTGCTGATTCCGTAGAGTCCTTAGGCGCAGACTTTGTTGAATCAACTGAAGTTGCAGATGGAGAAGTGGTGGTCTCTTCGGTCGACGATGATGTGACCTTTTGCGAGCTCGATTCTCCGACGCTTTGTGACTTCGCCGGTGCTGCAAGCGGTGCTATCGGGGGTGGCGCGGGCGCTTTTCCGCCAGTACAACCGACGATCACTGTCGCGCAGAGCAATAGCACACAGTAGTAGGCACATGGTGAGCATTCTTTGTCTGACAACAGGGAGGAATATCCGACTTTTGTCCCGCCGCATTGAGAACGGGCTGGTTTCTGCAACGTTGACATGACGTGGTCTCGTTTAGTGATTCAGACCAAATTCGACGCTGTTCAACAATGCCCACAACGTGTCGCCCAATCGGTCTTTCCGTTCCGACACCGACTGTTGCAGGTGCTTTAGGAAAAAAGCACGTTCTGTCTCGGCCGGGTACCGCGATAGAGTAGCTAAGAACAACGTCTCGATGCGCGTTTCGTCAGAAAACAAGTCCGAATCGAGTGCCAACAACAAGTTGCTTTGCTCGGTGCTAGTTGCTTGTGCTACGTCCATCCCATTCATCAATGTCAATGCCTGAGGAACCCCGCCGTCGAATTCGGTTGCCGAGCGGCCACGCAATTCCATTTTGCTAACAAAAGCGATTCGTTGAGGATCAAACAATCGCCCAGCCGCCAGTCCGAATGGGGAGCCGTTCTGGGTTGAACGCCGTTTCGCCACGCGCGCGATGCTATCGTAAAGCTGTTCCGCGGTGAGTGTCTTAACAGCCATGCCTGCGAATAAATCCGGGGCAGGCGCGTCGCCCAAGATCTTGCTCGAAAGCTGGTAAGCGCGAGTATTCACCAGCGTCCTGTACAGTTCGCGCAGATCGAACCCGGACTTCACGAAGTAGTGTGCCAATTCGTCGAATAGTTCAGGATGGCTTGGAGCATTTTGTCTGCTAAGATCGTCCACGGGTTCCACAATGCCGCGGCCGAACAGTTGCGCCCAGACGCGATTCACAGTTGCCCGCGCCAGGTACGGATTATCCCGAGATGCCATCCAAATCGCTAGTTGGACTCGACGAGCACCCGTTTCATCGGAAGTCACGCTCGCGGCACCAGGAAACTGTGGCGGGACAATCTCTTCGGAGCCGGGCAACTTAACGTCCCCTTGGTCCAAATCCGTCAGACTGACGTTGACCATCGACGGTTGCTGCTGTGACTGACGCAACTGTGCAAAGTAAGCAGCGTATCCCCAAAAATCTCGCTGCTTCCAATGGTCGAACGGATGGTCATGACACTCGGCACATTCGATTTGTAGACCCAGAAAGATCCTCGCGGTGCTGGCTGCCAACTTCTCAGGTTTCAGTTCTAGCGACGTGTAGTACAGAGCGGGGCCGGAATCGCCGCCGCCCGTGGCAACAAGAAAGTCCGACACGACGCGATCAAATCGCATATTGTTTACAAACTGGGCGCGTAGCCAATTCTGCACACCGGCAATGTTTTGGAACTGCGCAACCTCCAGTCCGCCCGGCAACATCAAGTTCCGCCAGGTATTCGCCAGATGGGTAGCATGTCCGGGCGACGCTAACAGCGCGTCCACTAACTTGCCTCGCTTATCTTCCGCTGTGTCAGCGAGAAATGCTCGGGCCTCGGCGACCCGCGGGATGACGCCTGTCAGATCAAGATATACTCGCCGCAGGAACTCATCGTCGCTGCTAGATTCCGCCGGAATCGCGCTAGACTGTTGCCAGCGTTCGGCGATCAAGGCATCAATTCGGCGTATCATGGCAGTTCTATCGTCGCCAAGTGATGCGTCATCGTCCGCCTGGAGACCTCGTGCCGCGACGCAGTATGCCAACCCGATCAAGGCGGCTAAGAATTGCACAAGTAATCCACGCATTGCGAACTCCACGAAAATGACCACCCTAGATTTCGGGCAGTTGAGTGGAAATCATTCTAACGGATTTGCAACAGTCGATGAAGAGATCGGAGGCCGTAAGGTGAGACAAGTCGTAGGATGGGCACTCTTGCCCGTCCAATGTGCTTAGAAAAGCCGGG
>JANNPR010000134.1:0-9769 GCA_031400345.1 Planctomycetota bacterium
GATCAGCGAAGATTAGTGTTCCTTCACCAGTCAGGATCACATGGTGCGCTAGGATTGGTCGTGCGCATTGTTCGCTAGCGATTTTAAGTATCGAGACAACAAAGCTTTTCCGTACGTTATGGAATTGGGACAGTCCAACTAGTTCGAGCAAGGCGACTGTTCGAAAACAATGAACGACATTTGTGCCCCAATCAACGTTACAAGTATGTCGAAACAGGGCTCACACGCTCTCTTCCGTAATGCCTCCGCATTGACTTCGCCCGGTCCAACCTCCATGACATTCGACCAGTACTTTAAGTTCATAGGGCGCACATCTTCATCGCCGATTTGATGCACTGGTCGCATCGTAAATTGGAGTAGTTTTCTTGACTCATCATTGGATCCAAAATTCGAACAAATCGTCGATCTCCAAGCCGCCAACGCGATTTCGTATGGAAATGTTACTGGCCGCCGCTCGCTCAACGGCGTCGATGAGCCTTTCCCTTATTCTTTCCTTCGTATGTCCCGCTCTTGCACAAGACCGGCCGACCAAGCCGGCTGACGCAGATTTTCGCATTGCTGGAAAATCGCCTAAGGAGGCATTAAAGACGTTTCAAGTCTTGGCTGGCTTTCGACTGGAGCTAGTGGCTCAAGAGCCGTTAGTCGCGGATCCAGTGGATGTGGCGTACGACGAAGACGGACGTGCTTACGTAGTGGAAATGCGCGATTATCCATACCCCGAAATCGCCAACGCCCCCCACGAGCAGTTGTTGGGGCGGGTGGCCCTGCTGGAAGATACCGACGGAGACGGACGCTACGATCGTCGTCATGATTTCGCGGACCAATTTGGTTGGCCGACGTCGGTTGCCTGTTGGAAAGGCGGTGTATTCGTCACTGCTGCGCCGGATGTGTGGTATCTCAAAGACAACGATGGGGATGGGCGTGCCGACGAGCGCCGTCGAGTGTTTACTGGCTTCGGCCGGTACAACGTGCAGGCCATCATGAACAATCTCCGTTGGGGCTTGGACCTTAAAATATATGGCGCCGCATCCGGAAATGGAGGCGATGTCGTTCCCGGTGACGGCAAGGATTCGAAACCCATTCCATTGAGCGGAAGAGACTTCGCGTTCTCGCCGGCCACGCTACAGTTTGAGGCAATTTCCGGGGGCGCACGTTTCGGAAACTCGTTCGACGATTGGGGAGAACGATTCGTCTGCAATATTCGCAATCCAGTACAGCACGTGGTCTTGCCAAGCCGTTATCTGTCGCGCAATCCGTTACTGGCTGTGAAGAGCGTGATTCACGACGCCGCAGAAGCGGGCGACCAGCTCCCTGTGTACCGCATTAGCCCGCCCGAAGCTTGGCGGATGGTGCGAGCCCGACAATGGGTGGCGGATCATGTGAACTATCCTCGCAGCGAACTGCTCGGTGCCGGATATTGGACTTCGTCCAGCGGCGTGACCGTGTATCGGGGCGACGCTTATCCTAAGGAGTTTCGCGGAAACGTCTTTGTCGGCGAGGTGGCGGGCAATCTGGTGCATCGGCAGGTTCTTACGCCTGACGGTGTAACGTTTTCGTCCAAACGGGCCGACGAGAATGCCGAATTCGTAAGTTCCACCGACAATTGGTTTCGACCAGTGAATTTTGCCAACGCGCCCGATGGCACGCTTCATATTCTGGACATGTATCGGGAAACCATCGAACACCCTTGGTCGATTCCAGATGAGATCAAACGGCACTTGGATTTATCGAGCGGCAATGATCGTGGCCGAATATATCGACTCTGCCCGCCCGATTACCGGCGACGTAACCAGGAAAAGCTAAGCCCCTTCACCAATCGGCAGCTCGTTGAATTGTTAGGTCACGACAACGCGTGGCACCGCGAAACGGCCCAACGTCTGCTCTTCGAACGCAATGACCCAACCAGCGTACCTGCATTGCGGAAGTACTTCCAGGATGCCGCTAAGCCCCTGGGTCGGCTTCATTCGCTGTGGTTACTGTGGGGACTACAGGTGCTCACCGAAGAAGATCTCTTAGCGGCTTTGCACGATGCCGATCCACACCTGCGGCGTCACGGAGTTGAGATCGCCAGTCGCGGCCGACTGACTTCAGCGGTCGTGCATCGCCTGGTAGAAGCGGCCAAGGATAGCGATCTCGGGGTCCGATTCCAGGTGGCGATGGTTGCGGGCGAGATTCAACCCAAGCCGGTTGCCGCCCTCGCAGAGATATCGCTTCAGGATTCCGCGGATCCCTGGTTGCGTTATGCGATCCTTAGCTCTTCCTATGAATGTGCTGCTGAACTAGTCGACGAATTGGTGCTGAAGAACCCGATCGGTGACCGGGCAGGTGGATCGGTTGTAATCAACGAGTTGGCAGCCATCGTCGGAGGGCGCAATCAAACCAGCGAACTCGAAAAGATCTCCCGCACGGTCAGTCAGTTAAGTTACGCAAATTCCGATCGCGAATTGCGTTTCGCAATCGTATCGGGTTTGGGACGAGGCCTGGCTCGATCGAAGCGCAAGGTTCGTGACGTACTTACTAGCGCTGGGCAAGCTACGGATTGGCTCGATGAACTCTTTAAGAGCGCCAGCAAGACGTCTAGCGATGAAGAGGCGACGACGTCAGCTCGCGTGCAAGCCATCGATATGATCGGGCTAGGCGACATCGCGAGCACCTCCAGTTCGCTCGTGGAGTTATTGCAGTCGCGACATCCCCGCGACGTCCAATTTGCCGCCTTAGCGGTGCTGCGAAAATCCGACAACGATGAAATCGCGATAGCTTTGGTGACGAGTTTTCGGCAATCGACCGGACCGCTGCAAAACGAAATCATTGAAGTGTTGCTTGGTCGAAACAATTGGTTGCCGATTTTTTTGGAGGCGGTGGCCACGGATCATATTCCGGCGAGTCAAGTTTCCATTCCGCAACGTGCTCGGTTGGGCCGAGAAAAGGATCCGGATCTTCAACGGCATATCGTAGAGCTTTTTGGTCCCAAGGCCGACGAAGCTCGCTCGGCCGTCATTGGCCGTTTTCGCAAGGCTCTGAGTTTGTCCGGCAACATTTCACGAGGGCAGGAGGTTTTTCGCCGCGATTGCGCCACCTGTCATCGTTTAGCCGACCAAGGCCGCGATGTCGGACCCAGCCTATTGACCGTTCGTCATCGCTCGCCCGAAGAAATGTTAATTCACATCTTGGATCCAAATCGCGAAGTGCCTCCGCAATTCCTAACCTATCAAGCAACCCTGAAGGATGGCCGAGTAACGACGGGAATCATTCTCAGCGAAACGGACTCTGCCATCACTTTGGCTCGCGGAGATGATGTGCGTGAGACCGTTTTGCGTCAGGACTTGGACGAGTTGGTCTGCTCCGGCAAATCGCTGATGCCGGAAGGGTTTGAACAGAAGCTGAGTTTGCAAGATGCCGCGGACTTAATCAGGCTGATTCAGGGCAAGTGAGCCAATCGTCACTGGTCAATGGTCACCGGTCATTGGTCATTGGATTTACTACATTTTTTGGTGAAGCATGATTTGGGACCTTCACTGTCACTTATCAGGCGTTGATGGTACGACTCCCGATGAGCGCATTGCTCAACTAATGCGGTTTGCGGATCGCATGGGAGTTGACCGGTTCGTTTTTTTCATGGGCTATCCGTGGTCCACGGATCCGGATCCAGCCGAATTTCGTCGTCAAAACGATCAAGTGTTGCAGGCACTCAGTCACTGGCACGATCGGGCCTTTGGGTTTGTGTATCTTAACCCGAAACACGTGGAAGAAAGTCTGCAGGAATTAGATCGTTGCGTGCGCGACGGTCCAATGGTGGGCGTTAAGTTATGGGTGGCATTACGCTGCAATCAGCCGAATTTGGATCCGATCGTAGCCCGTGCCACTGAGCTCAACGCGGTCGTGTTCCAACATACGTGGATTAAGAGCGGCGGAAACATGGCCGGTGAATCGACCCCCATGGATCTGGCAGAGTTAGCTGGTCGACATCCGAAAGCAAAGCTTATATGCGGCCATACCGGCGGCAATTGGGAGCTGGGAATTCGCGCTATCCGCAATAGCACGCATGTGTCTATTAGCCTCGGTGGATCCGACCCAACGGCCGGTTTCGTAGAAATGGCGGTACGTGAACTGGGGGCGGAACGGATCATTTACGGCAGCGATATCGGTGGGCGCAGCTTAGCATCGCAACTGGCCAAGGTTCAAGGCGCAAGTATTACCGAACCCGAAAAGCAGCAGATCTTGTCGGGGAATCTTCAACGGCTACTGTCCCCAATTTTGAAAGCCAAAGGGGTGCGGCTGTGATCGTCGACGTCAACGTAAGTCTGTCACGTTGGCCGTGCCGCCGACTGCCCGATGATGAAACTCGCAAGCTGTTGAGCCGGCTCGAGCAGCATAGCATCTCTGGCGCTTGGGCGGGGACTTTCGATGGGCTTCTGCATAACGACGTGACAGCCGTCAATTCCAGGTTGGCGACCGAGTGCCGCGAGTTAGCCCCAAAACTTCTGATCCCATTCGGCACGGTGAACCTCGCACTTCCCGGTTGGCAAGATGACCTGCGACGCTGCCGCGAAGAATTTCGCATGCCCGGTATTCGACTTCACCCCAATTACCACGGATACAAGCTGGACAGTCCGGAGTTCGCAGATCTACTGCGGTTGGCCGGCGAAAACAATTTGATCGTCCAGATTGCTTTAGCCATGGAGGACGAACGAACTCAGCATCGGCTGCTGCGTGTCGCACCCGTCGACACGACGCCACTGGCCAAACTGTTGTCCGATGCGCCTCAGGTTCGTGTCGTACTGTTAAATAGCCAACGGTCGGTTCGGGACGATCAATTAGCGGTCCTCGCAGCAGCGGGACTAGTCTATTTTGACATCTCGACGCTGGAAGGGATTGGCGGCGTGGCACGGTCACTCAAAACCGTCCCACTGGAAAGGTTGTTGTTCGGGTCTCAGGCTCCATACTTCAGCGTTGAGTCGGCCATCTTGAAAATGCAGGAATCAGAGCTGGCCAACTTCCAGCGCGAAGCCATTCTCTTTCGCAATGCTCAAAGGCTGTTTGCTAGGCCTTAGTCCGACGCTGTTCAGCACTGGCTTGCCGCCGAAATTGTCTTTGCTGAACATCCTAGCCAACTCCGGCGGCGGCCAGTGGCACACTCCCTACCCACCATCTTCAAGGGCCACTGATCCCCATACTGCGGCAGTCGGACTAGCAGCTTCCCCACACCAGCTCTCCTTGCAAAACCGTTGCCCGAACTTGTATTGGACCGGCATCTGTGGCGGGCAGTTCGAACAGCACCAAGTTCGCTGCCGCACCTACCGCCAGACGCTGAGAAAAGACACCGATCAATTCCGCAGGACGTACACTGGCCATTTCAATGGCAGTTTTTAAATTGACACCTCCGTACCGCATCACGGTGGCAACGCAGTGCGTGATGGGCAGCGCGGCACCGGCCAAGTATTGGCGTTGACCGGCGACGACCAATCGACCGTCTTCTAAGACTTCGACGTCACCCAAACTTGATCGCGGATAGTGCCCCGGCGGCATGCCGCCCATTCCCGTGATGTCGCTTACCAACACACAACGCTCAGGCGTTTTTGCTCGGATCATCGATTTCACAACCGAGGCGGGGAGGTGATGGCCATCGGCGATTAGACTGGCAGTGAGCCGATCGTCACCAAGTTGATCCCAGATGTAATTAGGGTGTCGTCGAATTTGACCATGTGCGCCATTACCTAAGTGCGTGCTCATTCGCGCGCCAGCGTCGACTGCCGCTTGGATCTGTTGGGAATCAGCTGCGGTGTGACCGATGGCCACCAGCACGCCGCTGGATACCGCCCGAGTGATGAAGGAAGGCATGTCAGGATATTCTGGGGAAACGGTTATTAGCCGAATGCGACCTCCGGCAGCGTCTTGCAATCGCTGGAATTCATGCCAAACGGGTGGACGACAGTGTTGCCGAGGATGGGCTCCCCGGGGACCGTCCTCCGCGGAGATATACGGTCCTTCCAAATGGATTCCCCAAAGTCGTCTGGCTACGATTGTGCTTTGCGAACAGGCACTGGCCATCGTCTGCATGGCATGAGCCAACATCTCGTAGCTGTGAGTTGTGCATGTCGCGAGGAAACCGCTCAACCCGTCCGCGTCCATCGAGCTGCAGACCTGTTCGACCTTTCCGACGTCGAGCGAGTTATCGTTGAACTCTTGACCTCGATATCCGTTAATCTGCAGGTCGACAAAACCGGGAGCGACCCAGGGCAGGTTGGGCGAGTTTATTGCCGGAGCAATGGCGGCAATCCGCCCCTCGGCCAGATGGACCGACACAGACTCGCCCGTGTCGTAGCGTCGTGCCGTGATTTGCATGGGTTAGTTCCAGCGACCCGGAATTTTGTATTGCCGGAGTATAGTAATCACCTCGGGTGTTGAGGGAGGGTAGGTGGTTTAGAATCAAACCACGAAAGATACGAAACAAAAATCGAAGCAGGATGATTTCCCTGAGAATAGGCTGCTTCGATTGACGCAGGCTCGAGCATTCGCGGCAAAAACTCGCTTACCGCCCGTCGCCCTCGTTCGGGACCACGACGAACACCGTCTGTTGCGAACCACCAATCCAATGAAAAGGAGGCGTCGAGCTCCAGCGCGGGGAAATGGTGCTGCCAAAGATGGGCGTTGTGCTGGACGTCGGTCGAGCATAGGAATACCCGTACCACTTCATCGTTTCCAGCCGCAAACTCCGTTGCTCGGCTTTGAATTCCGCTTTACGGCGAATCGAATCCTTAGCCATTTCATACCGGTTCTCGCGCCGGATGACATAGTCACTCCCGCTACGACCGAGTGGGGTTCGGTCAGACGGAGAAGTGGTGACTTGTGGAGCTTGTCCAAATGAGGACGAATGGAATACTAGCAAGCAGGCAGCTGCAAGCATAAACCGCATGTACACATCCCTTATAAACAAGCCTCACGTTCGTTCGGGGACAGCTAACGAGTCGACCCGGACGACGGCGTCTCTATAGAGATTTCGACACGCCCCATACACGAGAATTAATCGAATGCTGGAGAACCGACGCTGGCGCGGGAACTTGCGCAAAAGAGTCGGGCAGTTCGTTCGATGGGCGGCAATTGGTGAGACTTTGACGAGGAGTTCTATAACTCGAAGACTAAATCGTAAGCTTTAGTGTTGCGCTTAACATCTCGGAAGTGTGCCACTGGCAGCCGCCGGAGTTGGTCACGATAGCCACCTAAGGTCATTCGGCGGCAAGCCAGTGCCCGAATCCGAAAAAAAGTTGGGCACTGAGTCAGGATCGTACGTTTGGGTCCCCCCCTTGAAGTCAGACCGCAATCCACTTCAGCACTGGCCTACCGCCGAAAGGAACGTACTCGTACGTCCAATCGAATAGCGGCGGCTGCCAGTGGCACACTTTTGGAATGCAAATGCACAAGTTCCCCAGGCTGACCAGGCTATTTGACTGAGTGCAACTAACGGGTTATCGTTACGGCGCGTCAAAGTAGCCCAAAACTGCCCAACCGGCGCTGTTACGCAATTTTGACGCATTCATTTAGCTCGCTTGGCCGTGTTCAGGGAATTTGGTACGGCCTAGCTGAATGTTAGAAGCGTGACGATGATTTCGTCTTCCCTGATTAGCTCAATCGTTTACCATTTCGTCTTTGTTCCGGAGGCCTTTCGATGACTCGTTTTTGCTTGGCGTGGTTGTTATTGCTGCTGTTCTTTCCATTCGTGGCGAACGCGGCAGACGAGGATGGTTTCGTCTCCATTTTCGACGGAAAGTCACTCGACGGGTGGGATGGTAACAAGGATCTTTGGCGAGTCGAAGAGGGCACGATCACGGGCCAAACGACGACGGAAAAACCGACCAAGGACAACACCTTCCTGGTTTGGCAAAAAGGGGACACTGAAGATTTTGAGATCAAGCTGGAATACAAAATCGTCGGCGGAAATTCTGGTGTGCAATACCGCAGCTTCGAAGTGCCCAACGAGAAATGGGTGATCGGCGGTTATCAAGCCGATATCGATTCGGGCGACACCTTTTCCGGAATCAATTACGGCGAGCGATTTCGCGGAGTACTGGCTCAGCGCGGTCAGGAAACCGTAATTGAAGCCAATCACAAGCCAAAAGAAGTCAAACGATTTGCCGAAAGCAAGGCACTGCAAGAGAAGATCAAGAAAGAAGACTGGAACGAATACCACATCACCGCTAAGGGTTTCCATTTCGTTCACAAGATCAACGGCGAAGTCACTAGCATCTGCACGGACGAGGACAAGGAACAACGCCGAGCGAAAGGTTTACTTGCTCTACAGTTGCATGCGGGCCCACCCATGAAAGTGCAGTTCCGCAACATCCGCTTGAAAAAACTGGCGCCGGCGGCGAGTCAATCGTCATCCAGCGGATCGAAAAAGAAAATCGTGTTCATTTCCGGGAAACCGAGTCACGCTTACGGTGACCACGAACATTTCGCGGGAAGCACGTTACTGGCCCAAGCACTGCAAAACAGCAACGTGGCGGTGCAAACGGAAGTTGTTAAACACGGTTGGCCGAGCGACACCAGCGTTTTCAATGGGGCTGATGCGATCGTGATGTATAGCGATGGCGGCGCCGGTCACTTGGTCATTCCGCATCTTGCAGAAGTCGACGCGCTCGCCAAGAAAGGTGTAGGCATTGTGTGCATTCATTACGCCGTGGAAGTGCCAGCGGGTAAAGCCGGAGATCGCTTCTTGGACTGGATCGGTGGTTACTTCGAAAGCAATTGGTCGGTGAATCCGCACTGGACCGCCAAGTTTGCAAAGTTGCCAGAGCATCCCATCACGCGGGGCGTTCAACCATTCGAAATCAACGACGAATGGTACTACCACATGCGTTTCCGCCCGAAAATGGAAGGCGTCACGCCGATCTTGTCCGATCTGCCTCCCGCGAGCTCGTTGGACCGTCCGGATAGTACTCATGGCGGAAATCCCGAAGTACGCGCCGCTATTTTGCAGCGAAAGGAGACTCAACACCTGGCTTGGGCCACGGAACGAAAGGATGGAGGTCGCGGCTTCGGTTTCACCGGTGCCCATTATCACTGGAACTGGGGTGATCCGAACTTCCGTAAACTGATGTTAAACGCCATCGTTTGGGCGGCTAAAGGCGAGGTGCCGGCTAAGGGAGTCGAAGATTCTGCGGTGACTTTGGAACAGCTCGAAAAAAATCTGGACAAGGCCCCGCCGGCCAACTGGGACCGTGAGCGAATTCGCCGCGAAAAGAAATTGTCCGAAACGACCAAGACGTCGCGCTCAACACCGGCAGGAGGGCGCAATCAGCCGCTTTGGACCAGCGAATTAATTACGTCCAAGACACCAGGCCATGCACAGAACCTGGATGTCGATATCCGGGGTGCTAAGAAACTTTTCTTGGTGGTAACAGACGGGGGTGATAATTTCGCATGTGATTGGTCGGATTGGGCCGAGCCGCGCTTAATAGGGGCCGACGGCGAGAAAAAACTGACAGAAATTCCTTGGAAATCGGCGACCACAGAGTGGGGCGAGGTGAGCGTCAACAAAAACGCAGATGGTGCTCCACTAAAAATCGCAGGAAAGGACGTGGCCTACGGGATCGGCACTCACGCGAACTCGGTAATCGAATTCGACTTGCCGGAAGGTTGTCAGCGATTTCAAGCGCGTGCGGGTCTGGACAACGGAGGTACCGACCAAGGGAATGGCCAGTCCAGCTCGGTGAAGTTTCTGGTGTTCACACAACGGCCGCCGACTGAGTTGGCGAATGTAAATCTTTCGTCG
>JANNPR010000169.1:0-6420 GCA_031400345.1 Planctomycetota bacterium
AGGGTGGCACACTTCCGCAATTCATCCTCTCAAAACCGTGTTAGCGTTTGGCCTTCTTTTTCCTCCCCTCAGCTTTCGCCGCTGGACGATCGGGATCGGTGAACGGTGGGCGCTCGAATGTGTTTCCGTCGCCCGTTACGCGAGGGTCTTCGGCCTGCGTCAGCTGTTTTATGAGTTGTTCGGAAAGCTCTCGCCTCACGTCCGCGTATGCCGGATCGCTGGCCACGTTGGATGTCTGATCCGGATCTTTACGTAGGTCAAACAGTTCCTCTTCCGGCCGTTTTGCAAAAGCGTAGTCATAGTGCCATCGCCACTGAGCGTCGTTGCGGTGCTCCACTAACCAGGCTTTCGTTGGACTCGCATCCATGTCGCTGAATGCAGCGAATGTATTGTCTTCCAGATCGGCGGCAGTGGGTGCGGAATCTTCCGTAATCCCCGTCGGCCTACCTAGTGGCCAGCGATCTTGTCGGAAATTACGAATGTACAAGAAACTGGCCGTGCGCAATGCTCGTTGGGGATAGGGCAGGTTATCCTCACGGGCAGCGGCGACGTGGCGTTCTCGTCCAGTAATCACCCAACTGCGCGACGAATCCACTAAGCCACCTTTTTCCGATTTCAGTACCGGCAGCAGACTTCGGCCGGTCATTACGCTTGGAGGCTTTTCGCCGGCCGCGTCCACGAACGTGGGCGCCAGATCCATGAGATTCACGAAATCATCAACAATGCGTTTGCCCTTAATGCCAGGCCCCATGACCACCAACGACACGCCGACTCCAAAGTCGTACAGGTTGCATTTGCCGCCCGGAAAACCCGGAGGACCATGATCACCGCTCACTACGACCAGGGTCCGATTAAGCTCTCCCAAGTTTTCTAGCTTCTTCAACAACAGGCCTACGGCTGAGTCGAATGCCTGAATCTCCCCGAGGTAATCCGCAAAATCCTCTCGAACCTCGGGAACGTCTGGCAGAAATCGCGGCAGTTTTCCCTTCAACAATTCTGATTCGATTCCCCAGAGCGATTTACCTGAACCTTTTTCCCATTTTCGATGGACATTCGTCGGCCCAAACCAGTAACAAAAAGGCTTGCCGTCTGGTCGATCACGCAGAAAGTCATCGAAGTTATTGCTCACATCTGCCAAGAGCTGATCCTTGGCGTCGACGAACGACTGGCCGGTCCTAACCATCTTCGTTGCGTTCTCGGAGAAATTGTTGAACGCGCCTCCAGCCCTTTCATACTCATACTTTCCGGAACCGAAGGGGGCGTCGTTGGGGGTACCCGGACTCCAAACTTTATACGTCTCGCCAATGTGGTATCCAGCATCTTTTAAGATCAAAGGGAAACTCGGAATGGACGGGTCCCACTGCGCTCCCTGTAAGATCGCACCACGACCGGTACGGAAAAAATACTGACCGGAAAGGAGTGAGCTTCGGCAGGGCGTACACGATGGCGACGTGACGAAGGCGTTCCGAAATAGCACGCCACCGTTAGCCACCCGGTCAATGTTTGGCGTCTTCACCACATCGCTCAGAGATGGCCTGCCATGAACGTTGGCGTAGGCACTGGCAACCCGGCCCCAATCGTCCGCAAAACAGAAAAGGATGTTCGGCCGAGCCGCCGTTGCCTGGTCTTGATCGGCGGCGGACGCAAAGCCCAACGTGAGTACACTCAACCAGCAGCACAAAAGTGCGCGAGGGAGGAGACTTGCCATCTTTGGATAGCCTGAGATTGCGTGCATCCGGGTAAGAAAAAAACCACGAAAGACTTGAAACAAACGAAACAATCCACTGTGTGCGTTTCGGCCTGTTCAGTCCGCTTCGGCCGCCAACACCCAGCAAGAATGGGAACAGCTTACGAAATGATGCCGTTTTCCTTTTCGTATGTTTCGTGTTTTTCGTGGTTCAACAAATCAGATGCGGGTATCAAGAGCCGGTAGCATACCCGAACGCCTCTGTACTATTTCTTCGAAACCGGCTTCACTTTGCCAGGCAACGAATTCATTACTTGCCTTTGGCTTCGGCTTTGGCCTTAACGTCGACCGCAGGGGTATTGATCACGCCAGCCACTTTCTCCGACAGCTTCTTCGCCAACAGCCCGGTCGTGTCGCATCCAGCGGCGATGGAGATGATCTTTCCACCCTTTTCAATCAAGAAATTGGTCGGCATCGTTTTAGTTTGAAAGACGTTCCAGCTCTCACCTTTCGAGTCTACGGCGTAGAGCATTTCCAACTTCTTTTGCTTTACGTACTGTTCGACCTTGGCGTCCGGTTCGCGGAACACGGCCAAACTCGTGAGACCCTTGTCTTTGTATGCCTGATGAATTTCCTGGAAATATGTCAACTCTTTGTCGCAGCCAGAACAGCCGCAGGTAAGTCGGACTAGGACCGGGCCCTTGGCGGTTAATGCGGCAAGGTCGATCACGTTTCCCGCCGCATCCTTGATCTTGAAGTCGGGTGCCTGCTGACCCACTGCCAATTTCGTTTCGGCCTTTTCTGATGCTTCCTTGTCCGAAACCTCGGCAGAATGTGCGGTTTGGCTGACGTTCAAACAAGCCAATATCAATCCGAGCACGCTTAAAGTCCCATACCGCACAAAGCTCATCGACATCAGAAAACTCCTGTCCTAAAATGTTCGTATATTTGGCTTCAAATCAGTATCCTGGCCGGCTTCGCGAAAATCATGCCTTGGTCACGGCCGTGACGCAGCTAAGGCCCAGTCACAGTCGATCGGCTTCCGGCCTGCCGCCTGTTATCGCTGGGTTGCCTCAACATGTCAACAATTCGGGCCCCAGTCTGGAGCTATCTACGATTCGGACGCTTTTCGTGCCTGAGCCAAGAAAACGAATCAGGAACACTGATCACCGCTGATCAACGCTGATCAGAACCAGTGTACGGACACTACGATTGGGGTCGATTGCGTTCTTGTCTCGCACTTTCGAGCGATCGACGGTGATCCCATCAGCGTTGATCAGTGTTCCTTTTCCGTACTGATGCCGGAATTGAGATACGTTCCCGATCGGTAATGGTTATTAATTTCCAAAAACAGTGCCGCATGAGTTTTCAGACGACAGTTTGACTCGGTTTTGCTGGCAGTCACTGCTATAATCCCCGTTGACGTTTTCTATCGATGTTCCCAGTCGGCGCTGCGCGGAGATAACCGGCCCGACGACGACACACCGTTACTTCCCACCCGATGGCCCCCCCACCAAACCGACCCGCCAAGCGTCAGACCGCTACTTACTCAATCATCATCATTTGGCTTACAACCTATGTAGGCGTTGCCAAATGCTCCGAACCTGTTGATTACCGAGCAGAAGTTAAGCCGCTTTTGCAGCGCTGCTTCGCGTGCCACGGTGCATTACGGCAACAGGCTGGGCTCCGTTTGGACGCTGTGCAGCTCATTCGAATTGGCGGCGATAGTGGTCCCGCGGTCATCGCTAGGAAGGCCGATGAAAGCCCGTTAGTAGAAGCACTCGCTGGTGCGAATGGACGTTCGGCAATGCCACCTGAAGGCTCTGGAACGCCCTTATCTTTCGCTGAGATTCAACGTATTAAAGATTGGGTGAACCAAGGTGCGCAGTTTGCCGATGAACCAATCCCTGAAGACCCCAGACAGCATTGGTCGTTTCGCAAACTGCATCGCCCCGAGATTCCTCAGATTGTCCCCGGCGAATGGATTCGTAATCCCGTCGATGCCTTTCTCGCGATCGAGCATCAGCGGAATGGTTTGACCCCAGCCCCTGAGACCCACAAAGGGACCTTGTTGCGTCGAGTCTATCTCGATCTCATTGGCGTTCCTCCGACGCGCCAAGAGTTGAATGATTTCCTCGCTGACACGTCGAGCGATGCGTATGACAAGGTTGTGCAGCGGCTATTAAGCAGTTCGCCATACGGCGAGCGGTGGGGCCGGCATTGGATGGACGTCTGGCGTTACAGCGATTGGGCCGGCTACGGTTCAGAAATTCGGGAGAGCCAATACCACATCTGGCGTTGGCGAGACTGGATCGTCGAGTCGTTAAATGCGGACAGACCCTACGACGAGATGGTCATCGAAATGCTGGCGGGGGACGAACTGGCTCCGCATGATCCGAACACGCTTCGTGCCACGGGCTATCTCGGGCGGAACTGGTTCAAGTTCAACCGCAACGTGTGGCTTGACAACACTGTCGAGCACATGGGAAAGGCTTTTCTTGGACTGACGCTAAATTGCGCTCGCTGCCACGAACACAAGTACGATCCGCTCGAGCAAGTTGATTATTACCATTTTCGAGCCATCTTCGAACCGCACAGCGTTCGCACCGACCGACTTTCGGGTCAGGCGGACATCACTAAAGACGGCGTTTCCCGCGTGTATGATGAACAAGTCGGCGCGGCGACCTACGTATTCGCTCGCGGCGATGAGGCTCAACCCATCAAGGAACAGCCTGTCGCGCCCAAGCTTCCAGCGTTTTTAGGCGGTGACGCGGTGCAGATTTTGCCCGTAGCGCTGCCAGTTCACAGTTATTATCCCGCGCTGCAAGACTCTCTGATTGACGAGGTTCTGACGGCTGCACGAAGTGATGTCACCGCCGCTGAATTGGGGCTCACGAAAGCGGTAACAGAAGTCGAAGCCGCTCGGAAGCGTCGTGACGAGCTGGCCGCCACTCCGAATCCGCCCACCGCCAGCGAACCCGCGCCGAATAAGGCAGCGGTTGTTTTTTTGACGGACGATTTTGCCAAGCCACAGCCGGAAGCTTGGAAATCGGACGGTGGTGACTGGCAATGGGAAGGAGGCCATCTGCTTCAACGTCAGATCGCGAACCAATTTCAACAACAAGTTTCGCAGCAGGATCATCCGCCAGATTTTCAAGCTCGAATGCGATTCAAGGCGACAGGTGGAAATCTTTATAAATCAGTGGGAATGAGCTTCAATATTGAAAACGAGCAGAACTTTCAAGCAGTTTATTTAAGTGCTCATGAACCGGGTCCAAAGTTGCAAGTGTTTTATCGAAAGGGCGGAACGGACAGCTATCCCGCCCAGGCCACGGTCGCCCTGCCCATCCGCGCTGGCGAAGAATACGTTTTGGAAATCTCTGTACGGGGTGATCTGCTGAATGCGTCGGTTAATGGCGAATTGAAGCTAGCCTATGAATTGCCAAGCAGTCGAGTCGCGGGGAAGTTCTCGATTTGGACCTACGACGCCACGGCGGAGTTTTACGAATTGCGAATTACAAGTTTAGCGTCTGACGCAAAACTCGCGGGCGCGACGAACGTGTCTCCGGGCTCCAAATCAAGCGACGTCAGCATTGACGGCGACAAACTGGTATCGCGCGCGGAATCTGCGGCCGTCGTCGCAGATAAAAAGGTGGCCTCGGCGAGAGCCGCATTGGCATCGCTGGAATCACGGGTTTCCGCGGAACGAGTCAAATACGGGCTGGATAAGGATGGTGACTTAAATGCTCTCACGACTGTGGCGGTCAAGGCCGAGCGGGCTGCCACTTTGTTATCCACCGAGTATGCGGTCACGGACGCGGAGCACCAATTGTCTATCGCGAAACACGCCGACAAACCCACGGAGGCAAAGGCTAAGAAGGCAATTGAGGATTCGCAAGCTAAGTTAGACACGGCTCGCAAAGCGTTGTCGAAAGTCCACGAGGAACAAAAGGCGGAAACTTCTAACTACTCGTCCATCGGACCGGTCTACCCAAGTACTTCTACAGGACGGCGCCTAGCACTAGCTCGATGGATTGCCAATCGCGAAAATCCTCTCACTGCCCGTGTCGCCATCAATCACATTTGGTCTCGTCATTTTGGAACTCCCCTGGTTCCAACGGTGTTTGACTTTGGCGTTAACGGAAGCCCACCCGCGAATCCGGCGCTGTTAGATTGGTTAGCCACCGAACTCATCCGGCAAGAATGGCGTATGAAGGAGATTCACCGCCTGCTGGTAACTTCGAATGCGTATCGCATGCGGTCAGCTTCGCCAAATTCGGCCAATCAAACAAAAGATCCTGACAATCGTTTTTTGTGGCGAATGAACATCCGGAGGTTGGAAGCGGAAGCCGTACGTGACAGCGTGTTGCACGTTGGCGGTGCGCTGGATTCCAGAATGGGCGGCCCCGAAATCGACGAGAACAGCGGTGAAAAATCTCTGCGACGAAGCATTTACTTCCGACATGCAAAAGAAAAACAGATGGTCTTTCTAAAACTGTTCGATGGACCAGGCGTCAGCGAGTGTTATCGTCGAGACGAAACCGTTGTACCACAGCAGGCGTTAGCTCTTGCCAACAGTTCTCTAGCAAAAACGCAAGCTCGCCGAATTGCCAGGCAACTATCTGCCGAAACGGGTACGGCAGCCAATGATGAATCACTGAGTCAGTTTGTGAATCTTAGCTACGAACAAATACTATCTCGACCTCCAACTGCCTTGGAGTTCGACGCATGCC
>JANNPR010000223.1:0-2497 GCA_031400345.1 Planctomycetota bacterium
GCCCATGGTCCAGCCAAGGTGAGGGCGCAAGCGCGGTTGCATGTTGAAAAATCTCTTTTCACGTATTTTCCGTCGCGCTCGTCGCCCTGCGTGCGCCCGTGCCCGTCGTCCACTGCAGCTCGAATTTCTTGAAACACGTGAGATGCTAGCGCACGGATCTGCTCCGATAAATCAACCGGCTCCGTTGCGTGAACCGATCACATTCGAGGGCACCCTTCCTCGCCGCGTGCAAATCGTCGATCAAAACACCTTAAAAACCGTGTTCGATCACTGGAACTATCGCGCGGAGTTGGATATCTCGTTCCTGCCTGACGGACGGTATGACCTGAAACACGCAGCCTCGGGTCAACCTTGGAAGACCGCGGAATTGGTTGCAGGTGTGCAGCTACCGTCCCGCCGATTGCTGTTTCGTAACGTTAATGAAAATACGATCGAATTCGATTGGGGTCGCCTTGGGAGTTATCCCGCCTTTCAGGTCGAGGTAACACAAGGACAGAACAAACTCTTCGACGCGTGGCACTATCAACCTGTACTGCGCTGGCAAGCGTCTCAAGGCGTCGTAAGTTTGCGAGTAGCAGCGCCCAGCCAAAACTCTCAGGCCTTTTCCTTTCGGGATGCTAAATCGCTTGACTCGAACATTTCTCTGCATGGCACCCTCCCGAGGCGGGTGCAGATGGTGGATGCCTTTACATCCGAAGTCCTGTTCGATGAGTGGCACTATCGGTCGACCTTCGACATCTCGCAGCTACGCAAAGGGCGCTATATCGTCTCACACGCCGCGTCGGGGGAAAACTGGGTCAAGGGTCAACTTTATACTGACACTCTGCTTCCCTCAGGTCGCGTTTTTCTACAGAGCGTTGGAGATCAGCTCGACATCGATTGGGGAGAGTTGGGCAACTATCCGGCTTTCTTCGTAAATGTCCTAGAGGACGGAGCCACTAAATTCAGTGCCTGGCATTATCATCCAACTTTGCGTGTTCCGGCTGGGCCAAACGCGACGGTGCAAATTGCTCCCCCCAGTCAAAATTTTGAGGTCCTTCATTTTGGCACCTCAATGATTTACGACGTTCCCCCAATCCCGTTCGAAACGCGCCTCGTATTGCCGGTTGGAGTGCCCCATCGGTCTGACTTGAAAAACCTCGGACAGTACCAGTTTGTCGCCATCCGAGACTTTACCAGCGCACTTAATTGTGAATACCACCCCGGAACTGCAGCCCATCAAATCGTCTGTGATGGAAAGACAGTGGAGTGGCGTGTCGGAAGCAAGGTTATCACTTCGCCCACGGATGCGCATCCTATGGCGTTGCCAGCAGCGCCGCTGATTGAGGACGGAGTGCTGCTATTTCCAATTCGCATCTTGGCCGAGAAGTTCGGATTCAACACACGCTTCGATCCGGCCGCGAACATCGTCACTGTGTTTCGTTTAGCTGCCGCGTTACGAACGGTGCCACTGGAACTGGACCGCACCATTTCGGGTTCGGATCTGAATTTCACCTACTTTAATACAGCACATGAAACGCAGAATCACATTTATCTGACCTTCGACCAGTCGAACTCAATCGTGCGCTTTGAAAAGCCCGGTTTGACCTACACTCTCCTTACGGCGCCAGCGGAATATGGTTATTTGGGTGAGTTCGTCGTGAATTCGGCTGGAGAGATCTATGTCGCGTCGGCGAAGGGGTATTTACTCAAATGGACCAACGAAACTTTCACAGTCGTCGGGGGAGCTGGCAGCCAGCAGCTGAAGTCGATTGGAAGCCAGACCACACTTTCCAATCTTAAGACGTACAGAATTGATGAAATGGTTCTGCGCGACGACCGAACGCTATTCTTCTATGGATATGGAGATCTATATCGCGCTGACTTGGTCGAAGGAACGGTGACGCTGTTGTGGCACGGCGATGCGCGCGATCTAGATATCTACCGTGGCGAACCACTTGTTGTCCTAGCGCCGCGCGGCATCATGTGGCTGAATTCCGCGGATCAAACTGTGTATGACTCGGAGTGTTTCCGTCGTTTATTCGGCGCCGACGACAGCATTCATGGCGTGAGGCATCTTCCGTCGAAAGATCGATTCGTCGTCATTTCCGCCAGCAAGCGGATCATCTATGAAGTGCAGATGAGTTTCGATACCGAACCCCGCGACCCGCCCTGCCGCATCCTGCGTGAGACGTACGCGAGCGACAATGTCGCATTCTTGACTGCGATCGGGACGAGTGATCCGGCGATCACCGCAGCGGGGCAAGTGTTGTTGGTCGACGCGGATGGATTCAACCTGGCCCACTACACCGTAGGCGCCAAGCTTACCCTGATCACGAAACAGCAATTAGGCGCACATGCCAATACTACCTTCGTCGGCCCGGTTTCCGTAGCGGAACAAGCTGGAAACCTCTACATCGTGGCCAATTCTTCTCATCAAGTCGTGCGATACTCGTTGCTTAATAATACGCTAGCGAGGTTTGTCGGAAGTGGAACGGCATTGCAGAACGGGTCCACA
>JANNPR010000262.1:0-2716 GCA_031400345.1 Planctomycetota bacterium
TTGGGATTATGACATACGTGCCGATCGAACGGACTGGGACTATGACGCGCAGCCAGCCGTGGTCCAAGCGGAAATAGTAACGGATGACCCAAGCCGAAATGAAATGCCGGAATTAACAGGCTACGACTTTGAATACGACAATTGCATGGCTGGATTTTCTAGATTCACAATTACCGTGGCCCCAGATTCGGAAATCTCCGCAATCGAGATATCAACCGCTTGGTCGAGTGCTCAGTCGACGATCGAACAAGTGCAACTATGGTTGTCGCAGCTTGCGAATTCTGAAAAGCAACGGGATCTGTTACTAGCGGCTAAGGACTTCGTCCTACAGTCGGGATTTGTAACTTGGTTGTCCGAACAAGTCCCGGCGTCATTCCAGAAGCTCGAAGCAGCGAGCCGCAGTCTGGAAAACGATCCGCTCGTGCCCGTGTTCTTTGAGGCTGACTGGAACCACGCTGACACCGGAGATTTCGTGGGAAATAATCCGATACAGCAAAGTCCAACCAACATTGGACGGACGCTTATGCTCAAAGCTTCCGAAACACTCGATGGAGTAAGCTCATCTCTGCGACAGGCTTCTGATTTCCTGCGGTCGAAGGTGATCGATGATCGCGGCACGACGACGCGGCGCAATGAAAGTTCAGCGCAACGCTAACAAAAATCGTCGATTGAGCGGCCGTTATGACTAGGTAAAACACCCAAATCTGATACAGGTAGGGTTTTTTACGTATTCTACCTATTTCTCCGGTTGTTACTCCCATCCCAGATTACTTTAATTGACTTTTGGGGAATCTTGAGTTAAAAACACGAGATATCAAGTCTTAGCTGCCATATGCCCAAATTGGCTACGCTATCGTTTCGGTCATCTATCCCTGGAGGTGGGTTATGCTTCGAAGTCGGATACTGGTCCGGCGCGGCGGTTTTACGCTCGTCGAACTGTTGGTGGTTATTGCCATCATTGGAGTTCTAGTTGCTTTGCTGTTGCCTGCGGTGCAAGCCGCGCGCGAAGCTGCTCGCAGAATGCAGTGCACAAACAATCTCAAGCAGATTGTGTTAGCGATGCACAATTATGCGGACACGTACAAGATCTTCCCCATTGCGATTGCGTGGCATTCACAACGTGGCGAGAATGAGGCGTTCAGTGATAAGGTCATGATTATGCCTTACATTGAGCAAAACCCAGCCTATGCGCAAATCAACTGGAGAATCCGAGCTTACGATCCGGGTGGGTGGCACGGTAATGAAAACTTGGCGTCTCAAAGTATGAAACTGGGGATCTTTAACTGCCCCTCAAATCCGACCGAGTTAAATGGCGGAAGGGCGAACTTTACCTATGCGATCAACATGGGAACGTCGCATATGCCACCGCACCGTCCTACTGGCGGTCAGGTTGCTGGCGCAAACAACGCTGTTTGGGGCCAGTCCAAAAACAATGGCGTGGCCGCTTATATGCGCAATGACTTTAATGGACCGCCCTCCTTCAACGACGTCGCGATGAGTTTGGCTCGGATAACGGACGGTACCAGCAACACGGCGGCGTATTCAGAATTCGTCATCCAGAACGGTTCGATTCGAAACATTACCAATCCGTCCAAGCGGGAGTTGCGTCAACAGGTTTATGCCTGGACGAGTACTGCGACCAGCACAGCTAATGCTCGTGACAGCTGCAAGACTGCAACTCCTGGTCTAAGCAACCGCTTTCATCGCGGCGGAGGTTGGGCTTGGTCGTTCATGGGCGTCGGAGCCACCTATCTGCACAACATGATGCCGAACGAGAAATCATGCCACTGTCCAGCCGTTGCCTGCGACGATTGGTTCGGGCGAACGGGTATGTCGGCGTCTAGTGAGCATTCCGGTGGGGTGAATGTGGGCGTTGCGGACGGTTCGGTCCGTTTCGTAAGCGAAACGGTCAACGACGAAGCATGGTGGGCGTTTGGCACGCGCAACGGCGGTGAGAGCACCCAGATCGAATAGTTTTCGGCACTTTGTAACTGCAGCTCGACCAACTATAGTGGTCGAGCTGCGGTTTTTTTTCCCGCCCTAAGTCTTACCTTCGTATATCAAATGCGACAGCGTCGCATTGCGTTCGTTTTACAACTTCTGGTTCTGTGGACCGCTGCGTCATGCAATCGCGCCCATAACGCGACATCGTCAAAGACCATTGACGACGCATCTGTGCCGGTCGCAACTGCGCCGCAAATGACGCTTTCTTCGCGTCGCGACAGTCCGTCTCAATCGATCGTGCCTCGTTTTACCGACTTGGCTCGGGAGTTGGGAGTGGACTTCACGTTTTTCAATGACGCCGTTCCGGGGCGATATTTTCTTCCCGAGGTAATGGGTGGCGGAGCAGGATGGCTCGATTTCGATATGGATGGGACTTTAGATTTGTATTTGCGCGACGGGTGCAATCTTCGGTCGCCCGAGGAGGACGTCGAGCAGCATTTCAGCCGCCTCTATCGCGGCCTCGGTGAGCGCTTTCATCAAGTTACTCACGCATCGGCTGCAGGGTTCCACGGATACGGACAAGGCTGTGCTGTGGGAGACTTTGATTGCGACGGATTTCCGGATCTGTATTTAGTGAACTTTGGCGAGGACGCGCTGCTGCACAACCTGGGCGATGGTACTTTCGAAGATGTGACTACGACGGCGGAAGTGGGAGACAAGCTCTGGGGCAGCAGCGCCGTTTGGCTCGATATCGACGGTGATTCGGACCTGG
>JANNPR010000299.1:0-2974 GCA_031400345.1 Planctomycetota bacterium
GCCTCGACTCCCTTCTCGCCAGCGACAACGTTCCTCTTTGTGTTGTGTGAAAGGACACGCTCACTACGGTAATATATCGAAGGACTTTCGGCGCAATTCGAACGACCCCTTGGGGGCCGGCGCTCGATGTGCGAGCGTGTCCTACCCTACTCCACATCCGTGAGGAGGACAGAATATGACCGTGCAGACTCAGTTCCGACAAGAACATTCGCGGCTGACTAGGCGTTACTTCCTGCAACTTGGTACGGCGGGAGTCACTGCCCTGAGATGTTTGCCGCCGTTGAGCTTCGCGGATGCGCCGACGGACTTACTGGCTGCAGCCATTGAGAAGTTAGAGTCCTACTTTACCGCGCCCGCCGACTTCCGCGACGTATCTCGCGGTGACCCTATTCCGCATTCGTTGCCCGACGAAAAACGACAGACAGTGGGACTCACGCGAGAAACCTGGCGGCTGGAAGTGGTTGCCGATCCTGACCATCCGCCAAAGATCCGGCAGCCGCTCTGCGCGGCGACCCATAACGCACTCGACTTCAGTGGCTTATTGCAGATGGCCGAAAAACATGCCGTGCGTTTCGCCAAGGTCATGACCTGCTTGAACATTGGCTGCCCGCTGGGGATGGGAATTTGGGAGGGGGTGCCCTTGAGGGAAGTCATCTGGCGTACCCAGCCCCGCGAAGATCTAAGGCGGGTATTTTACTACGGATATCACAATGACGATCCAAAGCAAATGTTCCGTAGCTCGCTGCCAATCGGACGAGTGCTCGAAGACCCGTTCGACCTTCCACCGGTCATACTTTGTTACAAGCTCAACGGCGAATGGCTCTCCCCAGCTCGCGGCGGGCCAGTGCGGGTTGTGGTCCCTGAGGCTTATGGCTATAAGTCGATCAAGTGGTTGACTCATGTCGTGCTTACCAATATGGCACACGGCAACGACACGTATGCGGAGGGTAATAACGACGTCGATAGTCCGTTAAAAACATTTGCCGCGACACTCTCCGTACCTCGAGAAACGCGTGCGGGGCAGTCGATCCCAGTCACCGGTTACGCTCAAGTGGGTATCTCTGGACTGTCGAAGGTTCAAGTCTGGATGCATTCGGACTCGAGCGAACTGCCATCCGACGATCCGTATTTCACCACTGCTCCGTGGACGGACGCACAGATACTTGCGCCTCCCAAGAGCTGGGGTGGCGGTCTGCCCGACGGCAAAATTCCGGCCGCGACACAGGGGTTCGACTCGTATGGTCGACCTCGAACTTGGCCGATGCGATTAAGTAAAGTTCATTGGGCTGCACTTCTACCGGGACTACCTGCGGGGGATTACACGCTACGATCACGTACGATTGATGAAAAAGGCAATACCCAACCGATGCCCCGGCCCTTCCGTAAGTCGGGCCATGCAGGTATTGAGGAAGTGAACCTGGTCGTGAAATAGTAGGCGGCAAGCAATCCGATTCGTCCACCCATCGCTATAATGGGTTCCAACAAACATGACCGCGGTTTAGGAGATTTGCCGATGCGAAGATTGGTTACTTACCCGCTTCTCTTGCTGCCCATTTGGGGTTGTGGAAAGCAAGTAAACGAAATTCCAATCGCTTCATCGCAAACGGCCGACGCGGCAGCCGCTGAATTTCCTGACACATCTGCCAAGTTTGAAAAACTCACGACTAAGCATCTTCCCAACGCGATTCGAATCCATGAAAAGGTGATCTCGGGTGGGCTGCCGGCAGGGGAGCTTGCGTTCGAGGAATTGAAATCACTTGGTGTCAAGACGATCATTAGCGTCGATGGAGCCCAACCGAACTTGGCGATCGCCGGACACTACGGCATGCGCTACGTTCATTTACCGCACGGTTATGACGGGATTCCCCAAGAGCGGACGAAACAACTTGCCAAAGCGGTGCGTGATTTGCCAAGTCCGATCTACATTCATTGCCACCACGGCAAGCATCGCAGTCCGGCGGCAGCGGCGGTCGCCTGCGTGGGAGCGGGGCTCATCGCCAGCTCAAACGCACTCGGCATCTTGGCTATTGCCGGAACCAGCCCGAAATATCGCGGTCTGTACGAGTCCGCTTCCAAAGCCGAGAAGTTCAAAGAGTCGCTGCTGAATGCGCTCGACGTCGAGTTCCCAACGACGGTAGAGTTGTCGGCCATCGCCGAGGCAATGGTTGCAATCGAGCACAGCTACGGCCGCCTCAACAAAATGGCGATTCATCGTTGGCAACGGACTTCCGCAATATCCGATCTCGACCCCACTCATGAGGCCCTGATATTGCGAGAACATTTTACAGAACTTTTGCGAACCGACACAGTTAGCAAACAGCCCGATCGATTCGAAGCCATGTTGCGCGATGGAGAAAACGCCGCCACGGAACTGGAGAGTGCCCTCGAAGACTGGATTAAATCAGGCCGAACTTCAGACGTGCCGGCGGCCATTGGCACCGCACTTGAACGAATCAACATAAACTGCACGAGCTGCCATAAAGAATTTCGCGATGTCCCACTGAGCGAAAAGTAGTGGTAGCAACCAGCACAACTCTAGGAGCTACCCATGCAATCCGAAAGCACGAGGCGTCAATTTCTAAGACAAGCTTCTGAAACTGCGGCCACCGTTGCCGCGGCATCAGCTTTGGGCGGAGTTCATGCGCTGGCCGCAGACAAGCCCTCAAGTGTACGGCTAGGAATCATCGGCTGCGGAGGGATCATGACGCACCACGTCAAAGGTCTCGTTGGCCGCGGAGAAGCGGTTTCTATGGGTTGGCTTTGTGATGTCGATCCTCGTCAGATCGACAAGATGGCTGCACTTGTGACGCGCGATTTCCAATCCGCTTCGCCAAAGTCAACGGCCCGTTTCGAGGACGTGATCGAGGACAAAAGCGTCGACGCCTGTATCATCGCCACACCGCATCATTGGCACGCCCCCATCGCGTTGCGAGCCATGCAGGCGGGAAAGGACGTCTACATCGAAAAGCCGATC
>JANNPR010000307.1:0-1712 GCA_031400345.1 Planctomycetota bacterium
GCCATGAGTACCGAAAATGTAATTGGCCGCTTTTTGGATCCGGTGACGGAGTGCCTCACACTTGAGGTCGCTGAACGAATCGTCAACTTGCAGCTCGATCACGAGTTACAGGCCCGGCTTGACGAACTCGCAGAGAAGGCGAATCGCGGCCAGCTATCCGATGATGAACGTTCTGACTACGAAGCATACGTCGAGGGAATGGACTTGGTTGGGCTCTTCAAAGCCAAAGCACGGAAGGTCTTGCGCCAGCGAACTGCATAATGGATGACGCCCAGCGCCAGTTCGTTCGCCTTCGAGCCGGCAGTCGCTGCGAGTACTACGTGAGGGGAAGCATAGGGTGAGGGGAAGCATAGGGTCAGATTTGGTTTTTTTGTTTTTGGACGAGAAAAAATCCAAATCTGATCCCAATCTTCCCACAGTCCTTTAACGTATGCCCAGGGACGGTGCGTTTTTAACCCTCACCGCTGGCACAATCGCAATAATACCCGCATTGACGGGTCCGAACACGCGACACGTACGGTGTCAATACGGCCAGTTTGGTAATTCGCCGAGGATACGGTAGTATCTATCTCTAAACGACATGAGGGAGATTCCAATGAGCGTTGAGACCGGCTATCCGCATATCCAAAAGCCGATCGGTGATTCCGCACGACTCGAGCGTCTGCCACGCATTCGCGTCGTCCAAATCGTTATGGACTATTTGGCGCATGGCTGGTCGCCCGATGAGATATGTCGGCAACATCCGTACCTTCAGCCTGCTGAAGTTCATGCAGCGATGGCATACTACTTCGATCATCAAGCGGAAATTGATAGCGAGTTGAAGCGAGAACTGCACGATACAGACCAAGCCAGACAACAAGCTCTAGCCTCGCCGTTCGTATTGCGACTTCGAGCCCAAGGCAGGCTGTAACCATGGCGGATGCAGAGGGGAACACCCGCGCATCCCCCTTTGACCAGTCAATCCGCCGCCAATGTCATACGAAATGAATCGCCCCACGGAGACCGGCTTCGCCGATACGTTCGATCAATTGGACCAAGGCGGCGCGCGAAGGGCCGCCCTGGCTGGCATGTGGCCGCCCCTTCGGGATTAAAGAGAGCGGCTGGTGGGCCGCGCGCACGGACAGGGGGGTTGTGGGCTAGGTTATGTTGGCTCTGGCGGCTGAAGCCACCGCCACCTGAGCGGCTTAGTCCGGAGTAAGCAATGCGAATTGGGATTGAGCCGACGGTCGACTATGCGTTCAAACGACTGTTTGGTGATCCCAACCACGGCGCCGTGCTGCTGCATTTGCTAAACGCAATCCTCGAGGATGAATTCACCGTATCCGACGTTCAGATCCTAACGCCGTTCTTGGAGAAGGATTTTGCTTCTTGAACAAGACACTTTTTCCGGCCAACAACGAATTTCACAGCCGCTTTCGACTCTGTTCGCGGGAACTGGATTTGGAGCTGACGGATCAACTTGAGGTACACTTGCTTGAGCTGCCGAAATACAATGGCGGTGCGACCGACTTGAAACGTGCCAGCCGCAAGGAGAAATGGGTCTATTTCCTGCGGCACGCGGCCGAAATGAACCTAGACGAGATATCGAGGCTGCTCGTGGACCCTGTTTTCGTCGAGGCAGGAGGAATTTTGGACATGATTTCCAGAACCAGCGAAGACCGATTGCGTTATGAATTGCGAGTGAAGGCCGAGCGAGATCTGATATCCAACAT
>JANNPR010000315.1:0-6342 GCA_031400345.1 Planctomycetota bacterium
AGGCATCGACATCTGTGAGTACATGCCCCTACAAGCTCAGATCATGGACAAACTCGCCATCGTGCGTGGTATTAAGTCCAACGACCTAGGAGACCACACGCCTCATTACATCATGACGGGCTTACCGGATCGCGGAAAGCGACCCGCGGTAGGTTCCGTCGTCAGCTATTTGAAGCCCCGATCGGACGGCATGCCTCCCTACGTCAGCGTATATCGACCCGAAACGGAAGGTCCGACCTACCTGGGACCATCTCACCGCGCATTTGTTCCACAAGGAGAGGGTCTCGATAATCTCCGGTTGGCGCGAGGAATAACCGTTGATCGCCTGGGCGATCGTCGGCAGTTACTAGGCCAGCTTGATACGTTGCGAAGGAACGTCGATCAGAATGCGGCATTTGCGGGTCTCGACGCTTTTACCGTCAAAGCCTTCGAAACGATCACAACGCCAAAGGCCAGAGAGGCCTTCGATCTAGACAAAGAATCTGCCGAAACCAAGGCCCGATACGGAAGGTTTTGGCAGAGCTTCCTCACGGCTCGACGGCTTGTGGAGGCCGACGTCTCAGTAGTCACGCTCAAAGTCGGAGACTGGGATACCCACGAACACAACTTCCGCGACATGCGAGATCAGTTACCAGAAATCGACCGAGGTATGCATGCGCTGGTCACCGACCTTTACGACCGAGGATTACAGAATGACGTGGCCGTCGTAATGTGGGGCGAATTTGGACGTGCCCCACGCATTTCAAGGATTGCAGGTCGCGATCATTGGCCCGAAGCGGGGGCTGCGGTGCTCGCTGGGGGCGGATTTCGGGTCGGACAGGTGATCGGCGAAACGGACCCTCATGGCGGAGCAGCAAAAGGAAAACCGTACTCTCCCAGCAATGTTCTGGCGAACGTCTACCAGCACTTGGGGATCGATCCGTCCATTACGATCCCCGACCATAATCGGCGGCCGACGTATGTGTTAGACGACCGCGAGCTAGTGCGCGAGCTGATCGTTTAACCCAGACCGCAGGCGCCGACCTCTTCGATGTCTGACGCTGATCGACAATTACGTTACCGCTAGTCTTGTGCGCCAAAGTCGTCAGCATGGTTCACGTTTGGCTAAGATGATACCGATGGCGTCGATAACGGCGCTGAATCCAGCTACCGGCTGTCCGTGGCGTCCTACGAACTGAAAGGGAACGCCCCCCCCCCGCACCTCCGACCGTCTCGCTTTTATTAGCAAGTTGAGACGGCTCAAGGGAGGTCGACGTAGGCAGGGACGAAGTAGACGGGGGCGATGTAGGTGCACGGCTGCTTTGGGAGGTGACGCACTGGGAAAACTACCACGTGCACTGCCACCGATCGGAATCGCGCTGCGGGGCGTGGGTATGATCGGATGGAGCTTGTTAAACCGTTAGGTCCTGACGAGAGAGCGAACCAACCTGATTCACCCCCGTCAAAAACGGCAGGCGTTACGAAAAAAGCCGAGGCAGTTAGCCTCGGCTTTGTCGGTTAACCCAGCGCCAAGTCGTTTCGTGCTGACAGGTTCTAGTTGCGGGGACAGGATTTGAACCTGTGACCTCGAGGTTATGAGCCTCGCGAGCTACCGGGCTGCTCCACCCCGCGTCATTTGAGGTCGGGACGCGTACGTCTGCTTACCTTGAATCGTCATTCTACTAATCGTCATCCAGTCGTCGAGGGGGCGTCGGACTAAGTTCTACAGTTTGACAGCCTATTTCCGGAAAACGAATCTTTAGAACTCCCAGCCTGATTGCCCTGTGTATTGCCGCATGAAAAATGGTAAAACCTCGCACGCACCGAACCATCGTGAAAGACTACCGCCGTCACTCAATCGGATTTAGTTCCGACCGCACAATTGGCCAATTCTGATTAAACCGACGTTTCGATGAAGTTGCGGAGTTACTAGCAAATAGAGGACACGTCGATGCGCAAACGTTTTGATGACACCGCGGCAACGCTACGATCATGATCGACTACGATCCGCACGATTGGCGATCTCATTTGCTCGACATCCGCGGTTCGCTCTTGCGCGAAATCATCGTGCGAGTTTTAGCGTGCGTTGCTTGGACTGTCGTCGTCACGACATTTCACAAGTTGGTGTATCCTGTCGCGGTACCCTCCATTGTCCATAGCCTAGTAGGCCCCGCGCTGGCATTGTTGCTGGTCTTTCGTACGAACTCGTCCTACGACCGCTTCTGGGAAGGGAGGCGAATGTGGGGTGGGATTGTCAACGAATCTCGCAATCTAGCCAGACTAGCGAACGCGACCCTCGAAGCGGTCCCTTATTTACGTGACCGAGCTGTACTCTGGACGATTTGTTTAGTCTATGGAACGATGTACAGCCTCCGAGCCGAACGCAACTTGGGTCCTCAAGTTGACCGCTTGCCGCAAGATGACGTGCAGCGTGTACTGGCGGCCTCCCACGTTCCTCTAGCTGCGGCTGGCGAGATTTCAAAACAATGGATAGCCGCTCGAGACGCTGGGGCCATCTCAGATTACTTGGTCGTGGCGCTCGATCGGAACGTGGATCTAATAGTCGACTACATCGGCGCTTGTGAACGGATCCACAAAACTCCGCTTCCGTTCGCATACATGGTTCATTTGCGTCGAGCAATCTTGCTGTTCTGCTACACGCTCCCATTCGCAATTGTTAAAGACTTCGGTTGGTCGACAATCCTGTGCACAATGTTGGTGGCCTATATTCTCACGGGTATCGAAGAGATCGGAGTGGAGATTGAAGATCCCTTCGGAGATGATGACAACGACTTGCCGATGGAGGCATTCTGCCAGACGATCGAACGAGATTTGTTGTCGACGATTAGCGAGGCGGGGCGGGGCGTCTGAGCAAGGCTTACAGGCGTAAGATCATATCGCTATTGGCTAACATTCGCCTGCGTCCATTGGCCGTCGATGTAACGCCATATCGATCCATTCGGATTCAGATCTCTTAGGCAAGTCGGCAAACGATTCTGTCGCACGTTGTCGTAACATTCCAGCATGGCAAATCGTCTTAAGGAAGCGGGTATTCCTACGGCCGTAAAGCCGGGATGGCCGGTCGCCGGATACGGTCCGCCGTGATTCATCGCCGGCGAGACGGTCACGCCTGTCGGCATTTTGTCATTCAGCAACCGGCCTACCTTACGGCGCAGCCGCGGGGCTAACTCGTCGTAAAGCGAATCATCGCTTCCTTTGCTATCTGAATAGATGCAGCCGGTCAGGTTGCCTTCCAAATGGTCGATCACGGAATTTGCCTCCGACGCGTCGGCTGCGACGACAATCATCGACGCATTCCCGAAAGCTTCGGTTTGCAGGATTTCCGGGCTGCCTATGAATTGGCGCCCGGTCACCCGCAGCAAAGTGTTCGCTCGACTATAGCCCCGACCGGTTCCTGGCTCATTGCCAGCTAGAGTTTCAGCCCCCGCATAGGTCAAGACTCCCAACCCTTTTTCGAGAGACGTTTGAACGCCCTTCGAGAGTAGAGTTCCCACCGGGGCACTACGAAACTTGTCTGATACGGCTGAGATAAACGCGTCTGACTCCGGCCCGCGAACCAGGATTATTAAGCCTGGATTGGTGCAAAACTGGCCCGTTCCCATGAGACAACTCGAAGTAAACTCATCGGCCAGCGCACCGCTGCGTTCCCTAAGGGCGCCAGGCAAGATAACGACGGGGTTGACACTGGAGAGCTCAAGGTAAATCGGCTTGCCGGCCGCGTCCGCCGCGGACTTAAGCTGCAGACCAGCTGTCCGACTGCCGGTGTACCCAGTCGCGCCGGTTCGCGGATCCGCCACCAATTGCTCGCCGTGGCCGTGGCTTGTTCGATAAATGAGCTGCACCGTTCCCGCTGGCATGCCGGTCTCTTGGGAAGCGGCAAGGGCCTCTTCGGCCAATAAACGCGTCGTCCCTGGATGCGATGAATTGGCTTTGGCGATCACAGGATTTCCTGCCGCAATGGCCGCTACAAAGTCTCCCCCAGCTATGCTGTTAAACGCAAATGGAAAGTTGTTCGGTCCAAACACCCAGACTGGTCCAATAGCGGCAAAATACGAGCGAATGTTGGCCTCCGAATCGATTGTCGGCAATGCCCACGATCCATCTCTGGCGGCCGCCGCAGCTTGGCGCAACTGATTCACCGTCCGAGGCAGTTCGACATCCACCAATCGTGGTGCACGTGGCAAGGCTGTTTCCACATGAGCCATTTCCACCAGAGCGTCTTTGCGATGCTCGATACGATCCGCATATCGTTCCAGAAACTTGCCGATCTGAGCACCTGACATTTGGCGTAACCGATCGAAAGCCGCGGCGGCCGCTTCCAACGCCAAGTGACAATCCTCCCATGAACTTACCGGATACTCGTCCGCGAAGGGTTCCTTAGTTGCGGGGTTTTCGGTACGGAAAGAATCACTCGAGTTGGCAGCCTGCCAACGGTCAGCAATCAGCACTTGTTGAACAGACACATCCGTTCCTTGTTTGTTAGTTAAACGGTTGGTCACTCAAACAATTCGATGGGTAGGCCAACGCTCTCTTCACGAGCTTGTTGAACCTACTGGGGGGGGGTATCCCTGCACGATCGGATTGCTGAGCGTCCCAATGCCATCGATCGCAATGTCAACTATATCGCCCGGTGCGAGCGTGAAGTCGCTTTCAGGAATGATTCCAGTACCCGTCAACAGGAAAACGCCATTGGGAAACGAGTTGTCGCGCATCAGCCACTCGATCAACTCCTCGAATGAACGAGCCATTTGGCCAACATCCGTGCGGCCTTGAAATGCCACGCCGCCGTCGCGATGAATGGTCAACTCAATGCCGATTTGTTCGCGCTCCGGCATCCCCCCTACCAGCGTGATATAGGGACCGAGGCCGCAACACTGATCGTAGACTTTGGCTTGCGGCAAATAGAGTGGGTTTTCGCCTTCAATGTCCCGGCTGCTCATGTCGTTGCCGACAGTGAATCCAACTAGGTTCCCCTTCGAACTGATCACCAACGTCAATTCGGGCTCGGGAACGTTCCATTTCGAATCCTGTCGAATTCGCAGTGGCTGCTTGTGCCCGGAAACTCGATGCGGTGATGCCTTTATGAACAACTCCGGACGCGGCGATTCGTAGACTCGGTCGTAACAGGATGCCGCGGCCTCAGATTCTTCCATGCGGGCAGTGCGACTTCTCTTATAGGTCACGCCCGCCGCCCAGACTTCTTGCTCATCGATGGGGGGCAACAACTGAACATCGTGCACGGATAGTGAGCCAGGTTCGGCGAGCCTAGACACAACGATTTTCTCTGGATTGGTCGATTCAAGAAAGCTGGACAACGTACGGAACTTGCCCCGCCCAATTGACAATGGTTGTATCTGCTCACCCACCACGATTCCAACACTAACCTTTTGTCCATCTCTCAGATATCTGACGAGTTTCATCAACGTGGTCCTTGATCAAAGTTCAGTAGGCAAAGCCGCATATTTTTTTGCGGTCAATTAGTTCCAGATTTCATTCAGCCGCCTGATCCAATTCGCGTGCATGATCCCCTCGATATCGGCCGTTTTGTATCCCCGATCGGCGAGCAGAGTCGAGAGGCGATGCAGGTCGGCTATCGAGTCCATGTCGGCGGGGGCTTGTTCGGTTCCAAAGCCGCCATCCAGGTCCGAACCGATTCCCACGTTTCGACATGAACTCGCCAACTGACAAATGTGGTCAATATGCTGAATGATCGTTTCGATTTTGACTCCCGATTCCTGTGGCGTCGTTTTGCCGCGAATCCAACCGGGAACCATCATCCAGGCGTCAAATGCCATACCGATGACAGCATTACGGTCGATCAGCGCCTTGATTTGCTCGTCACTGAATTGGCGCTGATGAGGGACAAGCGTTCGGCAGTTGTTGTGGCTTGCCCAAACCGGACCGTCGAATAGTTTCAGTGCTTCCCAAAACGCCTCGTCGGTGAGATGCGTGACATCCAATACCATCTCCAACCGACGCATCTCCCTGAGCAAGTCACGCCCGAGCGAAGTCAGTGGCCCTTCGGCGCCCGTTCCCGGTGCATAACGACCCGGGCCATAATGCGCCGGTCCGATGGCTCGCAATCCGTAACCATAGGCTCTTTCGAGATGCTGCAATGTAATCAGTGAGTCGGCACCCTCTAATGAAAGAATATACCCAATTGGTGCCTGGCTCGTGGGATTGGTCTGCCAAAGATCGACCATTCGGTTGAGACTGGCACGATCGGTAATTTGCACCATTTGATTGGCATCTTCCATCGCTCGATACCATGCGAGCTGTGCCTGGGTCATGGACCAGGCAATCTCAGGACTATGCCAACCGGGTAGTGGATTCTCTGGGGCC
>JANNPR010000696.1:0-3549 GCA_031400345.1 Planctomycetota bacterium
GTTTTTCGGCTTCCTCCCGTTCGGCTTGCAGTTCCTCAGTTCGCGCGTAATCGCGGTAGGCTACGCCGCGTTCTAAGAGTCCGCAGACTGCCTGTTTATATTGGCTCGTTCTCTGGGACTGAAAGTAAGGAGCATGCGGCCCGCCTACCTCGGGTCCTTCGTCCCAATCCATGCCCAACCAGCGAAAGCCATCCAGAATCGGTTGTAACGCGGCTTCGACATTTCGTTGCTGATCGGTATCGTCAATCCGTAACAAGAATTGTCCCCCATGGTGTCGCGTGAACAACCAATTGAACAAGGCTGTTCGAACACCGCCGATATGCAAATAGCCCGTCGGGCTGGGAGCGAAGCGCGTTCGGACGGTCATGATTGTTAAGCAGCCTTTGCTTCGTTCTTTCGATTCTTGACCGGTATGAACCCGATTAAGAAGCACAACACCATCAACACCCAAAAGATGATGAATGGGAGACTTCCGGCATGATGGAAGTCGATTACGGCCGGTTGCCCCGGAGCATTGAATCCCCAATCAATGCACAACTTTCCGCCAATCACGATCACTAAGAGGTATGCCGAGATTTCCAATCGAGGGAATCGCTCTAGCAACTTAATGAATATCACCGCCGCGACGCGCATCAAAGCCAAGCCGATCACGCCACCGGTGACAATTACCCAGAGCTTGGGGTGTAGCCCGACGTGTCCTGGCGGTGGGGAACCCACCATAGCGATGGCTGCCAGTATCGAATCGATGGCGAAGGCAATGTCCGTTAATTCAATAACGATTACTGTCGGCCAAAACTTGGCCGTGCCTTCCTGGGTGGTTTGAGTTTCGGCAGGGCCCATCGTGGGGGATGTCGAGCCAGTCGACGGAGGTACCGCCAACCGGGACTGCTGACCTGGGCTATTACCGGTAACAACCGGCTGAGGACCTTCGGACTCGTTGTCCCAATCGGGTATCGGAAACGGCATGCGTGACTGCAGTTCTTCTTCGTATCGTTCTTCGCTGAGCGGTTTTCCGGTGGCCTCATCGACTAGTGCTGGCTCATTGTCGGGCCCGATAACGACTTTTTCCTCGGTCTTGTCCGTCGCCTTGCTAACGAAAAATTTGGCCGAAATGTAAATCAAGTACACGCCGCCGATGAGCTTTGCCAACCACCATTGCAGCAGGATGGAAGCCATCAGGACGGCAACAAATCGAAACACGAAAGCCCCAACTAACCCATAGGTTAACGCGAGGCGCTGTTGATGCTTGGGAACGCGACGGGCTAGAAGCCCTAGGACCAGCGCGTTATCGATCGACAAAACGCCTTCTAAGAGGATTAGGAACCCAATAGTCACCAGGTCACGTATTTCAAACGCTTGATTAAACATCGAGTCGATTGTGTTGTTGAAAAATGAGTTTCGAAAACGGCATGTTGCTCGTTATACCTGAACGCCTGCGTTAGCTAACTGCTTTGGCGATTGCGGCAAGCGCATCTTCGCGTCCGACAGCCGGGACCTGACATACAAAATTCTGGCAGATGTACACAACAACGTTCGCACGGGTTGCCGACTTTCCCTCGAACAGCGAGCCCAAATTGGGAGAACCATTCTGAACGCTATCCGGAACTCGGCAAGCGAGCACGCGATTGGGCACAAAACGTCGACGTAATTCCGATAGGACGTCTTGCGTTGAGGAACTCGTTGGGTCGCCGACAACCACAATTTCTGGCGTGGGACCGTTGAGCATATCCGCTGCGATAAGCATCTGCGCAGACGCTGTCGGAGCGCGCGTCAAAAATGGCCCGGCTGATTCAATCGTTCCTTGGGCAGCATCCAAAATATCGCGCCGCCCAGTAAGTTTTCCAAGTCTGAGCAGCGCTGTAGCTGCCATCCCATTGCTACTCGGTACGCTACTATCGTGATAGTCTTTGTTTCGAGCGATTAATTGCTCATGATCGTCGGCAATGAAATAGAATCCACCAGCCGGATCCGAGAAATGGGCCAAGACCGTTTCAGTTAGGCTAACGGCCCAATCGATCCAACGTTCCTCAAAGCCCGATTCATACAACGTCACCAGAGCATCAATGAGGTAGGTATAATCGTCCAAATACGCGTCTAACTTAGCTTGTCCGGCTCGCCAGGAATGCAGCAAGCGTCCATCTGGGCGGCGCATTTCGGTGTAGATAAAGTCTGCGGCCTGTGTGGCCGCCAGGAGATACTTAGGCTGAGCCAGAACATCGGCAGCGCGCGCCATGGCGCTGATCATCAAGCCGTTCCAACTGACGAGAATCTTGTCGTCCTTTCCAGGTCGAATCCTTTGATCTCGCGCATGCAACAACTCGGCACGGGCCTGATCCAGTTCCGCCCGCAACTGCTTGAGGTCCCAATTCTTTAATGCTGCGCATTGCTCGATGCTCTTTGGCAGATTTAAGATGTTGTGGCCTTCAAAATTACCCTCTTCGGTGATGTCGTAGACATAACAGAATCGCTCGGCACGTTTCGGACCGAGAATCTCATGCACTTCCTGTGTGGTCCAGACGTAGAACTTACCTTCTTCGCCTTCGCTGTCCGCATCTTCGGTACTATGAAAACCGCCGTTTGCGTCGGTCATGTATTTGAGGATGTAATCGAGCGTCTCCTGCGCTACTCGCGCATATTGGAGTTCCCCTGTTGCTTGGTACATTTCCAAATAGGCTTGAGTGAGCAGGCCATTGTCGTACAGCATTTTTTCGAAATGTGGGACCAGCCATCGATCGTCTACCGAGTAGCGGGCAAAGCCGCCAGCCAGATGATCGTAGATGCCGCCGCGGGCCATCTTTTCCAAGTTGATCCGCACTATATCCAACAGACCGTCTCGACGAGTCCGTCTCCAAACACGCAGCAGAACCTGCAGATCCAGGGAATGTGGGAATTTAGGTGCTGCACCGAAGCCACCATTGCTGAAATCGAACGTCTGCTCGAGACGAAGAGCGGCTGCCTGCAGGACTTCAAAATTGATGGGTGATGGTTCGGTGCCTACTTCGACAACCTGTTGCAGGTGCTTTGTGAGTTCCGCAGCCTGTTCTAAAGTATGTTCCCGGCGATTGCGCCAGGCGTCGTCGACTGCCAAAATAATTTGGTCGAAGCCGGGCATGCCGCGGCCCGCGTGAGGCGGCCAATAGGTGCCTCCAAAGAAAGGCTGCAAATTAGGCGCTAAAAACACCGACATCGGCCAACCACCCCGGCCCGAAATCAGTTGGATCGCATTCATGTAGATCTGATCCAGATCCGGTCGTTCCTCCCGATCCACCTTAATGCACACGAAATGCTGATTGAGCATCGCGGCGATGTCTGGATCTTCAAAACTCTCGTGCTCCATCACGTGACACCAATGGCAAGCGGCGTATCCGATCGAAAGAAATATCGGTTTGTCCTCAATCCTAGATCGCTCAAGAGCCTCGGCCCCCCATGGATTCCAGTCCACGGGATTATTGGCGTGCTGCAGGAGATAGGGACTGGTTTCGCTGGCAAGTCGATTGGGCATGATTAGTAATTACTTATTCAAATGACTGCTCAGCCGAAGGGAAACTG
>JANNPR010000698.1:0-1307 GCA_031400345.1 Planctomycetota bacterium
GGGAACCAGGTTCGCCGGTTTGGACGCCAAGCCGAGATTCAGTTCCAAACAACTGCCGAGGCCATGAAGAAGATCGGCTACCGTGCCATCGCACTGGGAGCCGATGACCTTCGCTTGACTAGCGGGGAGTTGGCCGCATTCACTGTGGCTCCCAGCCCGTTCACTTCGGCAAATACGGCCGTTATCGATCCTGAAGTGACGGCGGCGATGCAAATCATTGAGGCGGGTGGCAAGAAAATCGGTGTGGCAGCAGTCGTCGGCAATTCCTTCCTGAGCAAGGTAACCAACACTGAAATCATCCGCAAACCACCCGAACAGGCCATTAATGAATCGTTGACCGAGTTGGCTAAGGCTCGCTGCGATCTGTTGGTGCTACTTGCACACGCTTCGATCGAGGAGTCTCAGCAGCTTGCGCAAAAGTTTCCTCAGTTTCAAATCGTCGTGACTGCGGGTGGATTGGGTGAACCTCCTTATCAGCCCGAGGCGATCCCCAAGTCGAAGACACTGTTTATCGAAGTGGGGCTCAAGGGAATGCACGTCAGCGTGGTTGGACTGTATGACGACAAACAGACACCCTATCGCTATCAGCGAGTACCGCTCGATGACCGCTTTTCGGATTCGTCAGAAATGTTGAATTTGCTGGCGTCATACCAAGAGCAGCTTAGGATATCGACGTTGGAGGGCCTTGGGCTGAAGCCAGTGCCGCATCCCAGTGGGAGGAAGTTTGTCGGATCGGAAACCTGCGGCGGATGCCACCCCAAAGCTTTTGAAAAGTTCAAAACCACTCCACATGCTACGGCCACGGAGTCATTGGTTAATCCTCGCGAGCGAGCACAAATTGCCAGGCACTATGACCCAGAATGTCTCAGCTGCCATGTCACCGGATGGAATCCGCAGAAGTTTTATCCCTACATTTCGGGCTTCCTTGGCCTAAAAGAAACGCCGGAATTAGTGAGCAACGGGTGCGAAAACTGCCACGGTCCGGGATCGGCGCACGTCGCGGCAGAAGGCGAGAACAATCTATCCATGGAAATGAAGATTTCCCTGCGAAGGGACATGAGGTTGACGTTGAAAGCTGCAGAGCAAAAGTGCCTGGAGTGCCATGACATCGACAACAGTCCAAGTTTTCAGAAACCCGGTGCCTTCGAGAAATACTGGAAGGACGTAGAACATCCGGGAGTCGACTAATTGGACAGCGCCACGACGATATTGAACTCTCGATGTAACTACCGTCCCCTGCCAGATTGCCTGAAGGGAACACAAGGTTGACGGCTACAACAAGCCTGCAGTGGTCCCAAGCGGCGCTT
>JANNPR010000196.1:0-4960 GCA_031400345.1 Planctomycetota bacterium
TGATTCGTGGTTGAACAGCGGCGGCTCGTTTCATAAAGCTAACCGGCGTTCGGTGCTAGATTTGGGCCAGCAGTATATGTTTTGTTGAAAGCAATTGTGAATTACGACGCGGAGCGCGGGTTAAACCCATTTTCATTTTGCAATTTGCAATTTTCATTTTGCAATTTTCATTTTGCATTCCCTAGTTGTCATTAAGCGGTTCATCTCCTGAAAAAACCGAACAGTCTACCAGACTGGTATGGTAGGCACGCGGAATGTGCCTACCACAACGCGCAATTTAGCCCGTCTTCGGTTCGCTGGACGAGCCGGCGTTCGAATCTACGGGTGAAGGACGAGTTACGGAGCTAGTCCCCGGTACAATGAGCGGCCCCGGCGACGCCTCGTTGATCAGGCGCTTTAGTTCCGTCGCATCGATGGATTCAACCTCGATTAGTCGGCGGGTGAGCGCCATTAAAGAGTCCTTGCGGACCGCTAGGATATTTCGAACCCCTTCGATTGACTCGTCAATTATGCGACGTACTTCTTCGTCGATTTCGCGAGCGGTGCGTTCGCTATGTGTGCGTGTTCCCTCTTCGCCAAAGGCACCTGCCAAAAACGGGGAGGTTGATTTTGTGCGGTAATTGACTCGACCTAGTCGACTCATTCCGAATTCCATAACCATACTACGAGCGATATCGGTAGCCCTTTCGAGGTCGTTTTGTGCGCCCGTCGAGATATCTTGAAAAATAATCTCTTCCGTGATCGTTCCGGCCAACAGGACTTGGATCCGACTTTCCAACTCGCTTTGTGTTAGCAGATAACGATCTCCTTCAGGCCGTTGCATCGTGTACCCCAGGGCCGCAACTCCGCGTGGAATGATGGAGACTTTGTGAACCGGGTCTGTATTCGGTAAACAGAAAGCGACCAGCGCGTGACCGGCTTCGTGGTATGCCACTCGCTGTTTCTCGTCGACATTCATTACTCGTTGCTTCTTTTCTAAGCCCGCCGTAACTCGTTCGACGCTTTCTTGGAACTCCGTTATGGTAACGCTTGCCTTTTCGGCTCGAGCAGCAAGCAGGGCTGCCTCATTAACCAAATTCGCCAGATCCGCTCCGACGAAGCCGGGCGTAATCGCCGCAATTTCCTTGAGATTAACATGATCGTCGAGTTTAACGTTCTTAACGTGAACTTTGAGGATCGCTTCGCGACCGCGCACATCCGGTCGATCAACGAGGACGTGTCGATCAAAGCGGCCAGGACGTAAGAGAGCCGGATCAAGGGTCTCTGGGCGGTTCGTTGCGGCCATTACGATCACACCGACATTTGAGTTAAACCCGTCCATCTCGACCAGCAATGCATTTAGGGTTTGTTCACGCTCGTCGTGACCGCCCACAAGGCTGGCACCGCGACTTTTGCCTAAGGCGTCCAGTTCATCGATAAAAATGATACAGGGAGCCTTGCCCTCGGCGGTTTGAAACATGTCGCGCACTCGTGCGGCTCCAACACCGACGAACATCTCTACGAAGTCACTGCCAGAGAGGCTGAAGAATGGAACGCCAGCCTCACCTGCGATTGCTTTGGCCAGCAGCGTCTTGCCCGTACCGGGAGGACCGACCAACAGGACGCCCTTAGGAATTCGTCCTCCTAGACGCTGGTATTTCTCCGGTGATTTCAGGAAATCCACTACTTCTTTGACTTCCTCGACAGCTTCGTCAATTCCGGCCACGTCATCAAATGTGATTCCAATATCTTCCGTCGCATACAGCCGCGCTCGGCTCCTGCCAAAGGACATGGGTGAACCAGCGCCGCTTAGGCGCCGAATCATGACGTACCCCAGAAGCATTAGCGTCAGTGCAAAAAGGATCAGCGGGAAGTACGCTTTCATGAATCCTGGCTCGGGATCCGCGCTCCAGTCCACGTTCGCTTCATTCAGCATTTGTTCGATCGCCGTCGATTCTGCGTCGCCGCCCAGCCGGTTCGTTCGAATTGCTACCCCTTCATGGACCTTCTCTAGCTTTGGTGAGACGATTTGAGAATCGACCTTAGAAATAATCGTCTTAGGCCCCACCCGGACATCACGTAGGTTACGGTAGGCAACTTTTTTCTTTTCCTTGTTTCCGGCTTCAATAATTAGTTCCCCTTTGGCCTGCGTATCCAGAAAGGAACCTGAGACGCCGTCTTTGCGCGAATTGGCTCGCACTAACTCCACGAATTGGAAGTACTTAATTTCCGGGGTTAGGTGGCTCAAGAAAAACAAAGTGGCTAGAGAACCCGCCAGGACGATGCTGACAACAAATAAGAGCAAACTACTGTTCGACGTTCCTTTATTTTCTGACGACCGGCGTCCCGGCCCGCTTTCCTGTGGCATATTTCGAACCTTAAACTTCAGGCTTCAATGAAACACTTCCGAACAAAAAACAGTATATGGATTATAACGCTGTCCTATTTTTCGACTGCCCCTAAACTGCGAACAGAATAGCGGAAAGTGCCGTCGTCAAGCGCCTGCCCCCGAACGTTTTGAGTTATGATGCCCGAACATTTGAATTGTGACGATTGTGCCGGCCGATTACCCCGGCGGTTTGGGCTGCCTTGCCCTGAAAGTGCTTCAAACGTACCGGGATGGCGACGTTCCTTTGGTTCGCAGCCGTCAAACGCTATACCATTTACTTCCTTAATGCTATAATTTACACAAATCTAAAAGTCCAAAATTCGACCTGTAAAATAGGAGGCGATTTCCAATGCCTGTATCGTTAACCGAAAAAGCGGCTAAAGAAGTGCAACGAGTCCAAGAAGAGCAGAAATTCGAAAAGGACATGTTTTTGCGAATTGGCGTCGCAGGTGGTGGTTGCAGCGGGTTTAGTTACTCGCTGGGATTTGATAAGGAATTCGACGAGAAGGCAGATGCCACGTTCGAATCTCACGGAATCAAAGTCGTGGTCGATAAGCGCAGTGAACTGTACCTGGACGGCACGACGGTCGATTGGTACGAAGGTCTAGAACGCCGCGGATTTGTGTTCGACAATCCCAACGCAACGAAGAGCTGCGGCTGCGGAAGCTCGTTCCAGGTCTAGTTGACTCCGTTTGCTTCCGGTGTAAACAGTTCAAAAGGCACACCCACAGATCTACCTCCGTGCGCAGGCATGTTTGAGCGGCATAGATGCGCCGTTGGCTTTACTACTCGCTACGCACTGTTGAATGAAGTACATACCCTCGACGCCGTCTCGGACGTTTGGGTAGATGGTATCCTTAGGTTCAAAGGATTGGCCAGACGCTCGCAACACCATGTCATCGAAGGCCGAGCGATAGACATTTGCGAAGGCCTCGAAGAAACCCTCCGGGTGTCCGCCTGGCAAGCGGCATGATGCGGCCGCAAGCAAGGTCATAAATGGGGCGCCCGGATTACGAGTGTATACCTGAAGGGGCTCACCATTGCGGCGAACAAGTAACTTGTTCGGCTCTTCCTGATGCCATTCAATGGCCCCTTTGGTACCGTCCACTTCGATAAACAGGTCGTTTTCTCGACCATGACTAATTTGCGATGCGGTGACCGTTCCTAGAGCGCCGTTTTCAAATCGAATGACTGCGGTGCCGTAGTCGTCTAATTTCCGGCCGGGTTCGAAGTTGGTTAAATGAGCGCTAACCGTTTGTGGGATCTCCCCGGTCATGTAACGAGCCAGATTGAAGGCATGAGTCCCGATATCACCGAAGCACCCGGCGGCGCCGCTCTTAGTAGGATCGGTTCGCCAAGAAGCTTGTTTTTGATGGTCGCTTTCTATCCGCGTCCGCAACCAGCCCTGGATATAGGACGAGCGAATGGCTTGGATTTCGCCGAGCTCTCCGTTTAAGATCATTTCTCGGACCTGTCGTACCAGGGGGTAGCCCGTGTAGTTGTGGGTCACTCCGAAGACAACACCCGTCCTATCAACTACGGCGGCCAAGTCCTCCGCTTGTTTAAGGTCGAAAGTCATGGGCTTATCGCACATCACATTGAAGCCAGCTTCGGCGGCCGCTTTGGCAATTTCGTAATGCGTGTGGTTCGGCGTGCTGACGGAAATGAAGTCGACACGTTGGTCGGCCGGCAGCTTCTTTTCTTTCTCGATCAGCTCTTGATACGAACCGTAAGCGCGGGCGGGAGCAATGTCATAATCGGGTGCGGATGCTTTCGCTCGATCGGGATTGGATGACAAGGCACCTGCGACGAGCGCGGCACGATTGTCCAATACGGCCGCCGTACAGTGCACTCGCCCAATAAAGGCACCCTGTCCCCCGCCGACCAAGGCCATCCGCAACTTGCGGTTGAGCGCACCGTTTGTCGCCATGTGGAATTCTCCTAAAGATGCTAAGTTTGTCGCCCTGTTTTAGCAAAAGGTTGCACCGTCGCCAGCCGCTGCTGAGAATTTCGCTCGTTCTGGTAAGACTTCGAGCTAGTCGTTACGATGAGTATCGTGGAGATGGGCTCAGCCTAAAGGCCAAATTGTATAGAAACGACTATCCCAACAGGGGACAGGAGGAGCTAGAAATGCTGCGACGTTTATCTGCGAAGTCTCTCATTGTTTTCGCTGTCGGAATTTCTACGGGATTGCTGGTGGGTGTGGGAATGATGATTGGCGCAGTGGTTGCCACGCGGTTAAACCCCGCTCAGGTAAACCCCGCTCAGTTGATCTCATTTCCCGAAAGAATGGTCCATGCCACTGCATCCCACGGTGGCGAGACCATGGCAATGGCGACCGGCGCCATTTCCGATGGGGTAGAAGGCCTGTTTTTGTTGGATTACCTGACCGGGGACATTCAGTGCTTGGTTGTCAATCCGAAAACGGGGCAGCTGGGCGGTGTATTTAAGCACAATGTGATTGCGGACCTCGGCGCAACGGGAAAAAAACCCAGCTACATCATGGTCACAGGCGTGGCCAACTGGCAAACCGTAGGAGGTAGCATCAAGCCAGCCGACTGCGTCGTGTATGTTGCAGACAGCAACACGGGT
>JANNPR010000466.1:0-3144 GCA_031400345.1 Planctomycetota bacterium
CATCGGCTATCCCGAAATGACGAACACTCTGGTCCAGGGGAATAAGATCGGCACGAATGCGGCCGGTACGACCGCGCTGTCCAATACCTTTCACGGCATTTCGATTTCGAACGGTGCTTCTCATAACATCGTGGGTGTGGATGGAGACGGAATAAGCGACGATGGCGAACGGAATCTGATTTCCGGCAATCCCTACACGGCTGTCGAGATCATGGGGGATCACAATGTCGTCGCTGGGAATCTGATCGGCACGGATGTCAATGGCGAGAATGCTATTGCCAACGGCCATGCGGTAACGATCACTCTGGGAAGCCACAACCGCGTCGGCACGAATGCGGATGGTGTATCGGATGAGCTCGAACGAAACGTCATTTCCGGTAACACGGGCGTGGGTGTTGGGATTGCCGCACCGCCTGGCAGGCTTGAAGGGACGAATTACAACGTCGTCGCGGGAAATTACATCGGCACCGACATCAGCGGCACCCGGATGCTGGGAAATGGCCGGAATGGGGTTGCCTTGGCGTTCACGCACTTCGGCGAATTCCTGGCTCCGCCCACGGGGAACATCATTGGCGGCAGGACGCCGATGGAACGGAACATCATCGCCGGCAACAACCATTACGGCCTCGCCATCTTCTTCGCGAACGAGACGATCGTTCACGGCAATTATATCGGGACCGATGTCACCGGCACTCGCGCCTTTCCCAACGCCACCGGCCAGTTGTCGGAGACGGCGGGAGTCATGGTCTATCAAGGGAAAGCGAATCAGATCGGTGGCGGTGAGCCCGGCGCGGGCAACGTTATCTCGGGAAACAAAGGCTACGGCGTGGGCATCTGGTATGACGGCGCCGACGACAATCGAGTTCAGGGAAACTTCATCGGCACGGACGCGACAGGTAGGCTTGCGATACCCAATGAAGGTGGCGTGTCTGTTTCGCACGGTGCCGCCGACAACATCCTCGGAATGGACGGCGATGGCATGAACGACGCCGGCGAAGGAAATCTGATCGCGGGCAACGAGGGTGACGGAATCCTGCTTTTCGGCTCAACCACAACGAACACACGAATCGCTGGCAATCTGATTGGCGTTGACTCGACAGGACGCCGGACGCTCGGGAACAACACGGGAATCAGTCTGCAGGAAGGCACGAGTCAGAATCTGATCGGAGGCGTCGGGTCCGCTGGAAATGTGATTGGCGGCAGTCGTGGCCCTCAGGGATTTGGCATCTATGTCGCCGGGGGCAACACCACCAACAATCGCATTCAAGGCAATTTTATTGGGACCGACCGGGATGCTAGGGCAGCCGTTCCTAATCGGGTGGGCATCGTCGTCCAGCAGAATGCGACGACAACGATCGGTGGCGATGCAGCATCCGACGGCAACACTGTCGCCTTCAACCAAGGCGCCGGCATTTGGCTTCGAGATACACTGGCCGCTTCCGGAAAGACACGTAATAACCGATTCTTTGACAATCAGGGATTGGGAATCGACTTGGCGTTCAGTGGCGTCACGCTGAACGATGCGGGCGACGTCGACGGACTGCTCAATTTCCCCGTGCTCTCCTCCGCCACAACCGACGGCAACTCGCTGATCGTAACCGGCTTTGCCCGCCCGAATGCGACGATCGACTTGTACTTGTCGTCACCAACGGCGAACGGCTTTGGACAGGGCCGAACGCTGCTGGGATCGGTTGTCGAGGGATCGGCACTGGACCGCGACGGCGCCACCCATCCTTACGGGCCCGGGCCTGTCCAGGGACGTATTGTCGGCAGCGATTTCACCAACAAATTCCGTTTTAGTTTGCCTTTGCCCGATCAAGTTTCCTACGGTGCGCTGATTACGGCAGTCGCCATCGGTTCGACTTCCGAATTCAGCAACGCCATCATGGTAGGCGACAACAGTTCCAGCCTGGCGCCGATCGTTGACGCTGGCGGTGATTTATTGTTGGAACATGGCGAAGTGTTGAATCGGACAGGTTCCTTTATTGACGAGGATTCAACGTCTTGGACCGCGTCGGTCGACTACGGCGACGGAACGATCGAACCACTATTTCTACTACCTGATCGAACATTTGTCCTGGAACATACTTTTGCCCAGGCTGGTGCCTACACGGTGTCTGTCTCGATCGTCGATAATAGCTTGGCAATTGGTCAAGATTCGTTCCTAGTCACGGTGTCTAACGAAGCGCCGACGACGACATTTAACTTCTTCACGATCACAACGCCGGCTCGCGAAGGTTCCTTGGTGACCCTGCTTGGCGAGTTTACCGACCCGGGACTCGCGGACGTCCATCAAGTCGAAATCGATTGGGGCGACGACACTCCCGCAACGATTCAGTCCATTCCAGTCGGCGATCGGCGGTTCGAGGCGACGCACGTCTACCTGGACGATAACCCAAGTGGCACCTCGCGGGATGTTTTTCGCGTCCAAGTCACTGTCATCGACAATTTTGGCGGTCGCGATTCCACGCCATTAGGACTGTTTCTCGAAGACGTAATCAACGTAATCCCGTCGGATCTGGTCATCAACTTGTCGGACAACGAGATCAATGAGAACGACCTGGGACTAAGCATCCGCGGAACGTTTACCGACCCGGGAATATTGGACACGCACCAAGTCTTCGTCGATTGGGGCGACGGAAGTCCACGCGAAACGCTATCGCTGCTTCAAGGATCGAGAGCGTTCGTCGATTTGACGCATACCTATCTCGATAATCCAGACACTCTGGACGATCGTTATTGGATTACCGTCGAAGTATCCGACGACGATGAACCGCTGCGTCCTGTACGTACAGTCGTGCCGATAACCGTCCGCAACGTTTTGCCGCAATCCGTTGTCGTCTCGACGAGTTCCACCACGATTGATGAAAACGCGACGTTTACCCTCTCTGGCTCGTTCATCGACCCGGGAATCCTGGATTCTCATCACGTTCGGATCGATTGGGGAGACGGATCGGAGGTGCTCGAGTTATCGTTGGGTGCGTTAGACAACAATGACTTCGGGCCAATCTCCCACCGATTTGAAGACAATCCAACGGGCTCCAATGACTATAACGTTGTCGTCGATGTCGTCGACGACGATGAGCCTGGCCAAGCGACTCGGACGACTCTTCCTGTTACCGTTCGCAACGCCGTACCGTCTGT
>JANNPR010000476.1:0-4330 GCA_031400345.1 Planctomycetota bacterium
GTAACGTTTAAAGAATTTTGCGCCTGGGCACTATTAATCGCATTTCTTACCGCTTCGGCAATTTCATTGGCGGTATTACCGCTATTGTATCCAACTTGAATGTTTCCGGGCCGCACACCAGAGTCGGGATCAGTCGGATCGAGATTCAGGTTATCGAATTCGAATACGAACGAGTGAACGCCATCACTCACGGTAAACGTTTGCCCATCCGGAATGTCCGATCCGGGAAGAGCCGCGAGTTGAATGTTTTGGCTGAGACGATCGTTGGTATCAATAGTCCGCGTGGGGAACAGCCGGCGGACGGTATTCGGCGTCCAGCTCCCATACTCGGCACCGCGGCGGATCTCCAACTGGTATTCGCCGACGAGAATCTCTTCATGATCATCCGGGAGCTCGCGATTCAACAGCTCCCAGTTATCAATCATGTTCGTGTTGCCGGCATTTGATCCAAGGGGTCGCGTAACCATTTCGCCACGCTCGGCGAAGCCGATCACAATATCGTCAATATGGACACCCTCATGATCGTTATCCATACCACTTTGGGCACCCGGGTAGCGGGTAATCTGCGGCGGACCGGATATATTGAACGCGCCGAAGGAATCACCTGCCAACGCAGCTTCTAAACCCAGTGGCCCTTGATTCGTGACGGTGTGATTGATCACGCGAACCATTTCGCGATACGTCTTGATATTGGTGCGATCGCCGGAATTCACTAAGGTGACATTCAACAGATGGACATCATCTGTATCTCGGCTGGCCACCACCAAATCACCGGTCCCGCCTGGCCGGAATGCTAAACCGGTAGGCGTATCTAGGCCGCCTCCGCTGGCGAGAACATCCAACAAGCCTCCATTTTGCCCGCTGAACCGCAGCACACTATCCGTACTTGCCTCGGCAACGTAGAGGGCTCCATCCGTACCAAACAACAATCCTTGCGGGTCGTCCAAACCAGTGGTCGCAAAGTTACCCAGGAATTGGCCAGTAAATCGGTTAAACCGTAGTACGCTGTTCGTGCCCTCGTCCGTGACGTAAAGATTGCCGTCAGGTCCAAATGCCAGACCACGCGGATCGTTCAGTCCACCGGTACCCGGTGCAATGAATGTGGAAATCGCACCCGGGGTAACTGCGTTCGGCCCTTGAATACGCAAAATGGACGAAGTAGCCGCAGACGTCTCCGACGTGACCAGCAAATTTCCGGTAGCCTCAAAGGTCAAGGCGCGGGGAGCGATTAAGGTCGGTCCGGCGGCGAACACATCAATGAACGCACCGGGGTTTAGCCCGAATGGTCCCTCGAATCGCAAGATCTGATTGGTGTTTTGACTGGCAATGTACAAGTTACCATCTGAGCCAAACGCGATTCCGTTGGGGGCATCCAAGCCATTGCTAGCCGTGGGCACAAACGCACCAAGGAAGGCACCCGTGGTACCGTCATATTGCAAGATGGCGTCGGTATTCGTGCTACTGACGTAGAGGTTTCCGTCAGGTCCGAACGCGACAGCATGAGGTGCATCTAATCCGCCACTGCCACTCGTAATGTAGGACGTGCTGCCTAAGGCGTGATTCTCGATGGAGAATTGCAGCGTATAGGTGTCGCCGGCGTCCGGCGCGTTTCCGGAAATTCCACCAGCGGCACCCACCGAATTAAACTCGCCGACGCCAATGACATAGGTTCCCGGGGCAGGGAATGTGAACTGCAGGAACGAATCGTTTGACGTGCTGCTCCCTCCTGCACCTGCTTGAGTAAAAATGTCATCGTTTCCGGCGAGGAAATTGCCGGCGGAATCGAATAGGAAGATCTCGGAGTCGAAGGCAAAGCTGGTGGCATCGATATCGAAAATGCCCCGGTCCCCAGCGTTCGTCACCGTAAACGAATAGTAGTCGAATGAAGCGTTCCCAGTTCCGTTGAGCGTCAAGTGAGGTATGGTCGTCGATGTGTTCGTGCCGGATAAGTCGCCAATATTCGGGTTGGGCGCCAGGCTCCAGGCCAGTCCGTTTACATTCTGGGCGGTTGCCAGCGAGTCGTTTGGTTCGACTTCACTGGAAGACGTGGATGTACCTGCGCCGCTGGTCGTGGTCGTACTAAACACATCCGCCAATGCTTGCGCTATCGCTAAAGCAACCTGGTCTCTGGTCATCGAAGAATTGATGAAAACCGGATAACCGGTCGTGGCGCCGGGCGCCCCCTCGATGATCGTGGCGGGCAATCCCGACAAGGAAATTTCCGTCGCTGTGGGCAGATTTACTCGATCACCATTGACGCGTGGCGTGACGCCCAGCGTGGTCATTCGCGCCGCAATGCTCTGAGCGATCTCGCCGGGTGATTGGCTGCGATTGAACAGTATTTGCGTCGGGCCAGCAATTCCCGAATCGATGAAAGTCAACGTTCTACCGTTAACCCTGATGGAATCGCCCGCATCGATTCCCGTACCCGGCGGAGCAACGATGGTGAACCCGAGTTCAAACTCAAAGGTTCGACCATCAATCTGAAACTGTTGACCGTCGCGTAGATCGTCACCCGCCCTGGCACGCAATTCGGATCCCGTGGTTCTCCGGTTTCCTAAGTCGATGGAGCCGGCAGTACTAAATTCAAACCGCAATCTCAGCTCGTTTTGTCCGGCAAAGCGATCGAGAGGAACTCTGGCCTGGCGCCATCCTCCGGTGTTATCGAAAACTTGCTGAACACAGGGCATCGTGCGGAACGGTTGGTTCGCAAACCCCGAAACTGGGAAATTGCAGAACGCATCATTCTGGCCAATGTCGTATTCGTCCCTAAGTCTTTCGTCTTGAAACGTGTTGTTTGTGCCGACCAACGTGGATTGGCCGTTCTCTTCCACAACATATACCCGGAACGAATCCCGCATGAAATTCACCGGGTCCGTTCGGGGGTTGTACGTCGTATCTTCGGTATCCAGGAAGTAGTTGAAGTACAACACTGGCTGATCGGCGGCGACGTAGCCGGAGAGATCTATCGAATTGCTTTCCATGGTGCCGTGAGCACCACCGGGATAGTTGTAATTGCGTACTAAGGCGTTGTAACTTCCGTTCAACCGATTTCCGTCGCCCCTGATCGTGTTGCCGAAGTACAAGCTGCTGCCACCGGGAATGTCAGCGATGCGACGACTGTCGTCGAAGGTGGTATAGACACCGTGACCAACGTCCGTTCCACGATGGCCGGTCGTTGTCCACAGGTTGCGATCTAGAGTGGAGAATGCCAGCCCAGTAGGATTGAAAATTCCTGTATCCGCACTGGTTTGCCCATCGGCGAATACCGGCAACAGAGTGCCTTGGGTATTGAGGGCGTGTAAGCGCCCACTAGTATCAATACCGAAGAGCGAGGACGCGTAACGGCCGTTTTCCGGACTGTCAGGTCCTTTCGAAAGACCAGCAAATGAAATGGGTCCTCCACCGGCCCCAGTCAATAGGTCCTCCGCCGATGTGCGAATGTAAGTACCTAAACTAGCTCCGCCAAAACCGCCAAAGGTATTGACTCGGAACAGCCCGCCTTGGTCGGTGACCGCGAACAGCTGACCAAACAACGACGCCATCCCCGTGATGTCTCCACCGGGACCAAATCCGCTGACGGTTATGGTCTCGAACGGCGATGTACCGCCGTTTGCCGCCGTTCCAATAATGTTTAAAAAGGCCCCCGACGGATCTGACAATCGAGCATTCAAAACATTATTGAAACCCGGATTAACGTTGGCAATTTCGAAAGCAGCGAACTCGGGCACGGTAAGCGCCGCCGTTTGCCAAGCTGCGGCCAGTCCTGCCACGACATCACTCGGGAAAGGATTCACCGCGGTATAACTTATAGATTCCCCGCTAATGGTGATCGTGAACGTATCGCCGGTCTCAACAAACTGCGGGCGAATTTCGGTGTGGGTTAAGACCCGGCCTAATTCAATCTTCTGAGTTCCAGCACCCGTCAGGAGCGCTGCGTTGGCCTTGTCGTCTGCACCGCCGCGGTTCCGGACGACACCGCTGTTAATATTGAAGTTGTAGAGGATGTTGCGGGAGTACTGCGGCCCGATGGTGTTAAATGGATTGCCTTCCGTCTCCGCATCACCACGAGTGCCAATGGCAAAGCCGCTAAAGTCGGCGGTGCCCGTGTAGGTAAACGCATCGAAAAACATGCCAAAGCCGTTGCTGTTGTTCGGGCGAATCGCATTCCCTGGGTTCATGGGATCGTCGATATAGGTTTCGACACCATCTTCGCCCGGACTGCTTGTAGCCGCCGTCCCGGTATCGATTTGCAGATAATTTCCGGTGTTGCCGTCGTTGATATTGCCAACGGCTGGGCCGACAGAAAACGCGAACAGCTCTCCATCGC
>JANNPR010000507.1:0-8784 GCA_031400345.1 Planctomycetota bacterium
ACCGGCTGGCCACTGCGAATCGGCAGGTCACTGCTGATATCACCGCGCGAGATCAGCCGTTTTTTAGCCTGCCGCCAGTCCACGTCAGCGGCGCTGCCCGCCCCCGGGTCTGCCACAAACTCAAACTCCTCAAAACCCGTGCTGGCGCAGTGGTGCCAGCAAGAGGGTCAGCCGGATTATGCCAGACAGCTGCTGGACGACGTCGCCAAAAAGTTTCCCAATCCACAGCAGAGCCCAGATTATTTGGCTGCGCTGATAGCCACATTGTTCGATTTCGGCGAGTTCGATCAAGCTGGAGCACAAATGGAGAAGTGGCCAGAGCCACACGAGGGCTTCGATTACTGGAAGTGGAAAGCCATGATTCTTGAGGAAGTTAGTGCCGAGTTCCCGCAAGCAATAGAAGCATACGATCGAGCATTGTCGATCTGGCCGGGCCCGGCCGATTGGCGCCTACGGAATCGCAAGGCGGCATGCCTGATCCGCCTGGGAAAACGCGAGGAAGCGGTCGCAGAAAGGAAGACTGCCGACCAAATCGCACGACTCATGGAAGAGGACGTCCACACTCGTCTCCGAATTGCGATGTCGGATTTTAATGAACCGAGGAATATCGTCGATATTATCGCGTTCTACGAGGCGTTGGGTCGCCCGAGAGAAGTAGGATGTTGGCAAAAAGTCGGTCAACGGCTAGTCAGTGGCACTCGTTGATTGCAATTAGATCTTCTTTACGAAATGCCTTTGCTGGGAGAGAATCCCGGGAATAAGTTGAAGGCGACTTGAATCGATACTAGAGCGGCGATTACCTTGTTCGATGATCACGTGAGTTTTTGACTCGATGACTACGACCCGAGACTTGGAGAAAACAATGGCTCAAAGACTGGTTGGAATGCTGCTGGTTTGCTTAGGAACTTTAGCTGGCTGCGGCGGGCCGTCGGATACCGGACCTGCCAAGGAAAGCGATACTCCTGCGGTTAACGAAGCGGAAGTTCTGAAGCAAAAGGAAGAAAGCTTGAAGAACATGCCACCCGAAATGCGAGACAAAATGAAAGCCCAGATGGACGCCGAATCCAAATCTTCTGCAACTCCCCAAGCAGAAAAGAAATAACGGAATGCTGTGGCCCTCTTAAAGTCACTTCGCTTATTCACCCTTGCCGGCTAGGATAGGGGGCGGGCTGCAATATCTGCTTGTCCGTCACCTATTTCTTTTGTCGTGAGATTCGGTGAACTTCACGAGTTAAATGAATCGCCGAAATTTCGTTGGTTTCATTTTGGTGCTCTTTACGTTGACGGCGTTGGGAGTGGGTGCGTGGATTGTCTACGTGTCCAGACCTTTACCGATCACCAAACTCGATGAAGTCTATTATTCTCCGGCCGAATCCTGGATCGACTTCTATACGTTGAAACGTGCCACCGGCACCGGATGGGTTCACTTACACACGAATACCGTGTCTTCAGTGTTTGAGTCGCAGATCGATATCCGACGCAATGGGGTCATTAAACCTGCGGTCTGCGGCGAATGCCACGAGGAACAATATCGTTCCTTGTTGAGTACGGCTCATTACTTGACTTCGCAAGAAGCAACGCACCAGTCGGTGCTTGGAAGCTTTGAGGCCGGAGAGAATGTCTTGACCACCCGAGAGTCAGGCTTCCGCTTTGAAATGAATTCAACACCAGAAGGGTTTTTTCAGTGCTTGAAAGTCCAACGAAAAGGCAAATCTTATCAGCATTGCGAGCCGATCGATATTGTCACCGGATCCGGTAATCACGGCCAATCCTATTTGTATTGGAAAGGGGACGGACTTTACGAATTGCCTGTAAGCTACTTTTCGGAATCGCAGAGTTGGGTTAATAGTCCTGGATTGTATCAAGATGGGACGGCCGACTTTGCCCGGAGCATCGGCGATCGGTGTCTCGACTGCCACTGCACTTTTTTTGCCAAGGCCCCCAATACGTTCAATGAGTACGACCGGGCAAACTATGTTTTGGGTGTAACCTGTGTTCGTTGTCACGGCCCTGGATGGGCACATGTCCAATTCCACCAGCATCATCCGGACGAAAGTGAGCCACGATACATTGTCAATCCGGGCAAGCTTGAGCGAGATAGAGCTAACGAGGTCTGTGCACAATGTCATTCCGGTGCCGGTGAACTTGTTCAACTCGCCTTTTCGTATCGGCCGGGTGAGCCGCTGTCCGAGTATCTGATTTTGAAGTCAAGTGACGACAATGCACACAATGACGATCCACATGCGGCAAATCAGTTGGATCGATTGAAGAAAAGTGAATGTTATCGAAAAAGCGAGCGCATGACCTGTGCGACGTGCCACAATCCTCATCAAAACGAACGCGGCAATCTGAAGGTATTTGCGCAAAGGTGTCTGTCGTGCCATCAGATCGAGAACTGTAAGCTGTCGCCAGTGCACGGACAGAAAATCGTGGACCGGTGCATACAGTGCCACATGCCGTCACGGCGAGATAAAGAAGGAAGTATGCAGACACCCGACGGCGAATTGTTGCCGCTGTTACGCGATCATTTCGTAAAAGTGTGGCCGGATATCTCGCGTCAAATCGTGGAGGAAATGAAAGACGATCGAGCGCCCGAGTAGTGAATGCTTGGCTCAGTATCTCGTGATCGGTAGCTTATCTAAGGACGGCAAATCCTTTTGTTGCTGAATGGCATCCACCAACTCGATTACAAATGTTTCTCCCGGCGCTTCTTTGATCAAGCCGGACGCAAGTACATCGGCTTCATCCCAATTTCCTTCGGAAGCGAAGCGATGTGCTCGAACAATCTTGGACCAGAATGAATTGGGAGATTCGACGAGCGACGTTTGAATCGCCGATTCCAACTCTTGTTTCTTGCGTAGCTTCGCGGCCTGTTCCCTCCAGCCAGCGGACGATTCCGTATCGCCGACGCCTTGATAGGCCCGCTGAAACAGGTACGCTGAGCTGGCGCGTTGTTCCGGCGCCTTTTCTAGCGGTGCTAGCCAATCGAGCGCCGCCTTAGGATCGTTCTTCTGCAGTGCAATATTGGCCAATGCCTCCCGCGCCTCCCGATTAGCGGGTTCGACTTGCACGGCCTTTTTCCAGGCCAGTGCCGCCTTGTCGATGTCTCCTATTTCAGAAGCAGCAGTACCAAGCAGCGAGAAAGCTTCGCCTGTCTCACGTACGGCGACACTTTTCCGAAGGACCTCGATGGCCTCTTTGGGCCGACCCATTTTCAGCAGCATCCGGCCGTATTGCATGAGGAATTCATCTGGGGAAACCTGCAAATTTAACGCGTTTGGTTCGAACTCCAAAACTTTAGCGAAGGCGTCAGCAGCTTCGCGGTGATTTCCACTGTCACCTTGTATGGAGCCCACGAACAGGTGTCCCTGTGCTTCATGACCTGGCGACGTTGCCAGCTGTTGGGCACTGACTAGAGCATCGTTGTACGCCCCAACCCGCACCCGACAAGCCGTGATTTCGTGTAGCGCATCCGCATTATTTGGTTCCAATTGAAGGGCTCGAACCAGGAGCGGAATCGCGCGGCTCCAATGACGCAGCAGCAAATGAGCGCGAGCCCAAGCATGTATATCGGCCATTTCCGCAGCGCCAACTCTTTCAAACAATGCAATTGCCTCGGCAGGCCTCCCGACTCCTGTCAACGCTCGAGCTTTCAACATCAAGGCTTGGCCATCGTCAGGATGGTCTTCCAAATAATAGTCGGACAAGGCAATTGCGTAATCAAATCGTCCTGCCTTCTCCGACGCTTCGGCCTCGACCAGCGGTTGTCGTTGCCACCAGCTTAGGACAAAAGAAAGTGCGGCGCTCACGGGTAAGGCGATGAATGCCAGTTTCAGCCAACGCCTCGATGCCTTGTTTGTTTTTGGCGACGAAGGCGAAGGCATTGCCTGCTCGACCTTTGGGCTCGTCGCTTCGTGGGGTGATTTTGACATTGTCGTTTCGAGATGCCGCGTTGCAGCAGGCACACTTCACGTCCTCTTACGGTACACGGAGTGCGCCTACTACAACTGTGTGCCTTCTACTACGGTGCTTAATCGAATTTCAGATTCCACCAAATCGTCAGCCAGGGCAATGGCTCACCCGACAATCCTTGAAGATTGCCAACAGATAGATCCAAATCACCATCGCCATCCATATCCGCCACGTCAATTGCGGCGTGTACAAAATTGCCCCTCTCAAGACTAAACCGAACGAACTTGCCAGGTGCTTGTTGTTCCAGGAGTACAATGGAGTCGTGTCTGGGGATCTGTTCGTTGGCGCGTAGGTTTTCCGGCATGAGCCCCACAGCGATAACATCTTGGTCTCCATCATCGTCCAGGTCGGCTGCCAGAGCACGTTGCACACCGATCATGTCGGTTAGGCGATGTTGGACGAAGGGGAACACGCCGCGATTCTCCAGCCAATGAATGCCATGATAAGGTTTAATATAGGCACTGCCGAAAGTATCACCATTGGAATAAAGCAGGTCTAAATCGCCGTCCTGGTCCATGTCGGTGGCCTGCATGCCACTCGAGCCAAAGGCAGGATCACATGCCGCGAAAACACCTTCGCGGGAAAACGTCAAGTTCGTAGCCTGACGAAAAAATTCGACCACCTCGTATTCTTGGCTTATCAATGCCACAAAACCAGGCTTGGCCGACCCCGGCAAACGCCAAGGAATGATTTGAATCGTACCATGGCGATCATCCAAACCATGTTTCTTGAACGTGGGTTTGCCTTCGTTCATACCCACATTCTCCAACAAGCAGATCCCGCCCGTTCGAAAATGTCCGAATTCTCCCACGAGGATGTCGAGGTCACCGTCCAGATCCGCATCAAAAGGCTGCGCGTCGGCGACCCGCCCCAGGTTCGACGCCAAGAAAGAAATGTCCCAGGATTCATGTTGTGGGTTCGATGGATCCTGCATTTCATCCTGCGGTCTAAGCCAAACGACTGCGCCGCGGCGATGGTCTTCCGACCGTAGACTTGCAAGTTCCGCGACCACGTAGTCCTGCTTCCCATCTTGATCCAAATCACAAGGCTCCATGTGAGCTGGGTTGGCTAACGTAGCTCGCAACTGTGTATCGGCCTTGGTCTTGGGAGCCCATGTACGGACTTCACCCGAACGCATGTCGCAAAACACTAAAAACCCCAAGCGGCCTTCGGACCCAGGAATCCATTTAATATGCGAGACCGCAGGCAGTTCAATTTTGGGTGTATCCGAGTGTTGCTGCCGGAATTGCAAGGATGTGTGGCCAAGGCCTGGTAGGTTGTGAGGGACAGGTACGTCTAGCTGCTCGGGCGAAAGACGCTCAAAATAGGCGACCACTCCTTCTTGATTCGGGATTGGCAGGTCCTTTCGCGATAGTTCGTGGTAAAAGGCATAGCCTTGCTCCACTTCTTTACGCCAAGCTTGCCGCGGGAACGATGTCACCGGGGGAACCGCATGGCAGTCTCCGCAGAAAGTCGTTACCGCAGCCTCGGAAACGTCAGTCGAACGTGCCGCAGCTGCGGAATGAGAAACGACTTCGGAAGGCAACGGTTCCGAAGAACACCCTAGAAAAAGCATACAAACGGACAGACTAGCGCTCGAATAAGTCCAGCGTTTCAGATCGCGGGTTGGAATTGATTCCTTCACCGGCTTTTCGTCGCAGTGGGTGTCTACAGGTTGCTTCGCGTCTGGAGTCAGCTTATCGATAGGTTGCTTATGGTTCGATTCGTGATTGGTGGCGTCGTTCCCAAATGGCTGTAGGGGACGTTGGTAGCCTGCGGACCATTGTAATTCTTGACGTGGATTCGGCAACGTATCTCGCTCGCCGCAGCCGTGGATGCACCTCTACGGCCAACGGAACGAGTCACCGGCCATCACGGCGTCTGGTTCGACGATTCCAAGTGGCGTATAGTTGTTGACACCTTGACTATGGCACGATTAACTACCCCGGAGCCCGTCTGAGTATGCCGGAACCGGACTGAGTATGCGGGTTCCCGACGGAGTATTCGGGTTCCCGAATGGGGCATTTTGAAGAGGATGGGAGCGTACGGCAAGTTTGCCAGCCGACTTTTTTTCTAAAAAGACCAGCAGAGAGTTCGAAACGACATGAAAACCCAACTTGAATCAGCTGTGGCTGGTGTGATCACGCCAGAAATGGAATTTGTAGCCCAACGCGAAGCATTGTCGCCAGATACGATTCGCGCCGAAGTTGCAGCGGGACGAATGGTAATTCCTGCAAACAAAGTACACGTTGCGGGAAAACTCGAGCCCATGTGTATCGGAGTGGCATCGAGCTGCAAGATCAACGCAAATATTGGTAACTCTGCGGTCACTGGGGATGTCGAGGAAGAATTAGAGAAGCTTCATACCGCCGTTCATTTTGGTGCCGATACGGTGATGGACTTATCTACCGGTAAGCACATAGATCGCATTCGCCAAGCGATCATTGCCGATTCTCCCGTGCCAATCGGAACGGTGCCGATCTATCAAATGTTAGAAGAATTGGGCGGCAACATCGAAGACATGCGACCGCATCATTTTCTCGATATGGTTGAGCATCAGGCCAAGCAAGGTGTGGACTATATGACCATCCATTGCGGTGTCCTGATGGAACATCTTGTTCTGACCGCTAGTCGAGTTACCGGTATCGTTAGCCGGGGAGGGTCACTGATCGCCAAGTGGATGATGGCACATCGTAAACAAAACCCGTTGTACGATCATTTCGATGATTTGTGTGACATTATGCGTGAGTACGATGTGACCTGGAGTTTGGGAGATGGATTGCGACCAGGCTCAATAGCTGACGCCAGCGACGCGGCACAGTTCGCGGAGCTAGAGGTATTGGGAACACTGGTACCGCGAGGCTGGAAAAAAGGAACCCAGGTCATGGTCGAGGGACCTGGTCATATTCCGATGCACCAAATCGACATGAACGTGAAGAAGCAGATTGAGGTCTGCCAAGGGGCTCCGTTTTACGTTTTGGGACCGTTGGTCACGGACATCGCTCCCGGCTACGATCACATCACCAGTGCCATTGGAGGAGCACTCGCCGGCTGGAGCGGGGCGGCCATGCTCTGTTACGTGACACCCAAAGAGCACTTAGGACTTCCCAACAGAGAAGATGTAAAACAAGGTGTGATTGCTTACAAGATTGCCGCCCATGCCGCGGACTTGGCACGCGGCCGCCCGGGCGCACGTGATCGGGACGATGCTCTAAGTAGGGCTCGATTCGCCTTCGATTGGAACGAACAATTTCGCTTGTCTTTGGACCCAGAGACGGCCCGTTCTTTTCACGATGAAACGCTTCCGCAGGATACCTTCAAAACGGCGCACTTCTGCAGCATGTGTGGTCCGAAATACTGCTCCATGAAGATCACGGAAGATATTCGCAAAATGGCCCAGGAACCACTGCTTCCTTTAGTTGGTGCCAGCAAGCAGTAAGAAGATTACTGCCCTGCGAGACTATTCATGACGGATCGACCCGAAGAGCTGGCTGCCGCACCAGATCAAGGTGGACGCTTCGTCGATCCGAATGAACCGGGAACGACCGAACCTCCGAATGTCCGGTCGAGTGACCCGCTGAGTATTGCTTCGTCACTTGCCAACGATCCCTCTTTTTGGGGCATGGTGACCACCCAATTCCTGGGCGCATTCAATGACAATCTATTTAAACAATTAGTTCTGTTACTAGCGGTGGGTCATGCTGCCCAACAAGGGCAAGCCGGCAAGGGGTCGTGGGACGTTCAATCCTTGGCTTTGGTCGTATTTTCGGCACCGTTTTTATTGTTCTCGGGCTATGCGGGCTTTCTTAGCGAACGCTACAGCAAACGCAACGTGATTGTGATTTGCAAAGTTGCCGAAGTTCTAATCGTCTTCTTAGGTATGGTGGCGTTTTGGTCTTGGAATGTCACCGGGATTAGTGGTTTATTGGTCGTGCTGTTCCTGATGGGCGCTCACAGCGCCTTTTTCGGACCTAGCAAATATGGCATTCTTCCGGAGTTGTTTCGCGAGCGGAGTTTGCCCAAAGTCAATGGCGTTGTTCTGATGACAACGTTTTTGGCGATCATCTTTGGTGTCGCACTTGCGGGAAGTTTGAAAGACTTATGGGGTGAGGCACACCTCTGGCGAGTATCACTGGTATGTTTGGTGATCGCGATGCTGGGAACCTTGACGGCGTTGTTCGTGCGGAAAATTCCCGCTGCAGACAGTAGTCTTCCGTTGGAGTGGTCCAGTCTAACGGTGCCTCGCAAAATGGTCCGTTACTTGCAGCGCGACCGCATGCTTTTGCTGGCACTGGCGGCATCCTGCATGTTCTGGTTAATCGGTGGCATCGTTCAGCCCACGGTGAATGCCGTAGGCGTAAAGCAATTCGCAGTAAGCGATACCAAGACCAGTTATCTAGCCGCCGCGATGGGTGTGGGCATCGCACTCGGCTGTATCATGGCGGGCTTTCTTTCTCGAAACCGCATTAACTTCACAATCATGCGGTGGGGATCTTGGATGATTGTGGCTTCGCTTGCAGCATTGTCCGTTCCCGGCCGCGGACAGCTAAACTGGCTAGGGTATAGCGGAACTTTGTTGATGCTCATCCTATTGGGAGCGGCTGCGGGCTTGTTCGTCGTGCCACTGCAAGTATTTATACAAGCGCGCCCTCCCGCGTCGCTCAAGGGGCGAACCATCGCCACCATGAACCTCACCAATTGGATAGCGATCGTGTTTTCAGCGGTCCTGTACTTTGTCTTTGATCAGGTGGTGGAAAAGCTGGGTTGGCGCCGTACCGCTTGTTTCGGCTTTCTAGCAGTGCTTATGCTTCC
>JANNPR010000533.1:0-4865 GCA_031400345.1 Planctomycetota bacterium
GTCCCCCAAAAAGCGCACCAACCCCCGCTTTTGGTTTCGATTAAGCGAGTTGATCGTATCGTGCAGTCGGCGTTTTGGGTGAAGTTCGGGACGGGGAGATAATGGATCGTCGATTCGGGACGGCCAATGCTCTTCTTCGAATACTCCCAAAATCGTCTCTTGATTCGCGGCGGGAACCTTAAACTGCTTAACGACAAGTTTGCCTACACGAAGTTCTTGCCGGTCGCGATCCCAAGTAGGATGCTCAGGCAACACCAGTAACGGGCTTGCCAACTGTAAACGCGACTGCGACATCGATTCGTCGGACACTTGCCTAAAATGTCGCATGCTGAGGCCGGCCGACCCCTTGAGCTTTCTCGCAAAATCGATACCTGATTCGGTAAGCACAAAGCACGTAAGCCTCGCGAGCCGTAATTCGGTCAATCGACGAAACGACCGGTGGCTTTCATCCGCCAGGGTGACTTCCATCGCAAACTTCACAAGTCCTCTACCGACAAGCCAGCGATAATCGTTCTTGATTAACCCGCAGTGCTTCAGCGTCGGCACGTCGACCGCAAATTCCCACGGATTTGTCTCCAGGTCGCGTGCATAGTCGTGGCTTTCCAACAGCAGTAACAAGGCTGAACAAAGTCGGGCAGGCAAATGTAAGGCGATTCCCTCCAATGCTGATGAACATGCTGTTTCCTGCGAGGATGCAAAGTCCTGTAAACTGTCGAGCACAAAACGTGGGTGCCGGGTCATTGTCTGAATGTTCCGAGGCGATCGTGTCAAAGGTGGTAATTTACAAAAGATTTAACGAACGAATAGGTGTCCTCCGATCAGCAAATTCCATACCGTGTGATAGCATTGGCACGCGACCCTAATTGCCGACGAACAGGTGACCCCGGATGATAGTGCCGTTCAACGTGGCCGTCGCGCGTTCGGCACAAAGGCTTTGTCACAAAGGCGTTAGGTATGACTGCGTTGACATCTTCACGTTGACATCTTCACGTTGACATCTTCAAGGATCGTAACGATCGGTCGCGTTGGTTTCACGACGACGGGCCACGAGATGCGCGCAGCAGCCGAGAGGCTTCGCGAGCGATCATCAGATCTTCGCGCGTACGGATCACTAGGATCCGGCCACGCGAATCTCGAGTTGCGATGTCTGTATCAGGTTGGGCCTTGCGGTTTTGTTCCAGGTCAAGACAGAGATCGAGGCACTCTAGACCATTGCAGACCGTTTCCCGTAGACTTGCCGAATTCTCCCCGACCCCGGCCGTGAAAACTAATGCATCGACACCGCCCAATGTGACCGCAAGTGCGCCAATCGCTGCCCTTACCCTGTCGGCGAACAGCCCCATGGCGAGTTGGGCACGCTCGTTTCCCCCGAGGGCTGCGGCTTCGACCTGCCGAAAATCAGATGAGATGCCAGACACGCCTAAAAGGCCGCACTCGCCGTTCAGTACCCGTTCGAGTTGCTCGACGGTCAGCCCGTGACGACGCTGAACATGGAGCAGAATTCCGGAATCGACGGAGCCGGAACGGGTGCCCATCATCAGCCCTTCCATCGGCGTGAAACCCATCGTCGTGGCCACAGAGTCGCCGGATCGTATGGCAGTTGCCGAGCAGCCGTTTCCCAAATGACAAACGACGAGTCGCAAGTTCTCTTGGTTGTCGCTTACTTGGTTGTCGCTCAATAGTTCGGCTGCGCGACCGGCACAATATGCGTGACTGATTCCGTGAAATCCGAATCGGCGTATTCCCCAATCCGTGTACCATTCATACGGCAGGGGGTAAACATGCGCCTGGATTGGCAGGCCGGAAAAAAAGGACGTATCGAATACGGCGACTTGCGGGACGCCGGGCAGAATGGACTCCGCCGCATTGATGGCATCGAGCGCAGGGGGATTGTGCAACGGTGCAAGTGCGGCTAACTGAGCAATGGTGGCCTTGACCGATGCATCCAATCGTACGCTGTCCCGGAATTCGGTACCGCCGTGGACGATGCGGTGGCCGATGACGCTGACCGAGCCGGACGGTTCCGAGGCGACGTTCGATTCCATCAATGCTCGCACTGCCATCCCAACGGGATTCCGCGAGTCAGAAAAATCCAGTGGTTGTCGAACGTCGGCATGGAACGGGCGACGAAGGATTAACTCAGCGCTTCGAGAATGACCACCCCAATCGATCCATCCAGAAGCCAGGGCATCGCATGAGGCGGTATGAAACCAGCTGAACTTCAAACTGCTTGATCCAGCGTTAAATACCAGGATGCTCACAGTGTCCTCGTTTCAAGTTCGAATCCCGGGGGCCATACCGCGCGGTCCTGTGCAGGACTGAGGATTCGCGATCGAGTACGCGCTCTTTGGAGTCATACTACGCGGCGTGAAAACTTTGCCCAACTTGCCCTTGCGGAAGTATTGGAATTATTCGGCACAACCCGTCTGTACTATTTCTCGTAAGGATTTCCTCGTATTTTCGCAACAGCACGGCGTAAGCGCACGATCAGCAAGTTCGGTTAAATCGAAAGTCTGTGACTTGCCGATGAAAAGATGCTGTCTTAAGCAGTCGCTAAAGGCAATACAGACCGCAACATACTGGAAGTCACAACACCCGCCCAATGCCCTGCCTGACGAACCTAGGATGCACGATATCGCGACAAGGAGCCCCATGTGACGGGAATTCATGCCACGGCGCTGATTGACGCCGACGCGCACATTGGCCGCGATGTAGAGATCGGCCCATTCTGTGTGCTTGAGCACAACGTAACTATCGGCGATCGTTGCAAACTGGCCGCACGTGTGGTGGTAAAATCCGGCTCGACTCTTGGCGAAGACAACGACATCGGTGAAGGGGCGATCGTCGGGGGACGGCCCCAGCATCTTGGCGCCGGCGAATCCGTTGGAGATTTGCAGATTGGCCGCGGAAACACAATTCGCGAAAACACAACCATTCATCGCGGTCTCGCTACTGGCCGGACCACCGTGATTGGCGACGACAATATGATTATGATCGGCTCACATATTGCCCACGACTGTCAGGTCGGAAACCATGTGATCGTCGCCAATAACGTGATGTTAGCCGGGCACGTTGTAGTCGGCGATCGGGCATATCTTTCTGGAGCCGTCGGAATTCATCAGTTTTGCCGAGTGGGTGCCTTCGCGATGGTCGGTGGCCAGGCACACATAACACGCGACGTTCCACCCTACATCACGGTTGACGGGCTTTCGAGCTTAGTCGTGGGGCTGAACACGATTGGCCTTCGGCGGAACGGTTTTACTCCGGAGGATTTTCAGCAATTAAAAGCCGCGTACCGCACGATCTTCCGGAGCGGCCTCACGTGGGGCGAGACACTGATGACTTTGGAAAAGGAGTTTCGCTCCGGACCCGCCGCTGCCTTTTACGAATTTCTAGCTACCGGTAATCGCGGCTTTGTCCAGGAACGACGATCCCCTCTCAATGCCACCATCCGAATGCCGTCTGCGGCCCTGAAAGGTGCTGGCGCACCCAACTTACGCAAGGTCGGCTAGTCCATTTCGGAACACGGGCTTACCAAACCCTGCGGCCACCGGTTCCGTACTAGGTGGGTAACTAACAGGATCTTAACCAAGCAGTGGCCCTTGGGGTCTACCTTTAGTTACACTGAGTACATTCGTCTTGAAATCCGTACCGTTAGTCTCCTTCCTCATAGCGGCAGGTCATGTTCAGCGTGTCCCAAAAGCATAGACGAGTCCCTGCAGCCAAAACGGACTTGGCCTGTTGGGTGGCTGCCGCTGTACTTTGCGTGGCCGGTTGCAGCAATCCGTCGCCTGACCAAGCGTCGCTCACTCCCGAGTTGAACAGTGAGGCTTCTACGGACGAAAAGGTCGTTATTACCCAAGAACTTATTGCCCAAGTTGGGAATATGTGCGGTGACTGCCATGCGGTTCCCTTGCCCGAGCATTATCCGCGCGAGGCCTGGCGGAAAGAAGTTGAGCAGGGATATCGTTTTTACCACGAGGCTGGCACGGAATCCGTCCCTGCTCCACCGCTTCGCGATGCCGTCGCCTACTACGAGCAGTTGGCCCCAGAGAAAATCGAATATCCGGCCGAATCCACGGGGCTAAGTCCCGGTGCATTACGTTTTCGGACCCAGACCATTCCTGGAGATAGTGAAAACCCTGCCGTGTCCTATCTGCAAGCGACACGTTCGGCCGATTCTACGTCTCAACCCATGCTGTTAGCCTGTGACATGCGGTCAGGAATGGTCTTGAACGTGCCTTGGCGTGACGCCCAGGTTTCTTGCCAGGTGCTTGCGCACCTTAAAAATCCCGCGCATATAACACCCTGTGATCTGGACGGCGACGGGCTAGTGGATTTAATCATCTCAGACCTGGGTAGTTACACGCCGTCGGACCACGATCAGGGAGCCGTGGTGTGGTTGAAAAGAACAACTCAAGATTTGAAGTTTGAGCCCATGGTTCTGGCGGACAAGCTTGGCAGGGTTGCCGACGCGGAACCTGCCGATTTCGACGCAGATGGCGATCTGGATCTCATTGTGGCCGAATTTGGTTGGCATCAGACCGGTCGAGTTCTGTTACTGAAGAACGACAGCTCGGCGGAGTCTCCTCGGTTTACCACGCAAGTAATTGATAAGCGTCACGGCGCGATTCACGTGACGCCTGTCGACTTCAACGCAGACAAGCACATGGACTTTTTTGCATTGCTTGCCCAGGAGCATGAATCGATAGAAATATTCCTCAATGACGGTTTAGGGGGATTTCGTAACGAGAAGATTTTCGCGGCCGACCGGCCCTCGTTTGGCTTGAGTGGACTTGAGCTGACCGATCTGGATCAGGACGGCGACCTGGATGTGCTGTTCACCAATGGTGACTTGTTTGACG
>JANNPR010000537.1:0-8152 GCA_031400345.1 Planctomycetota bacterium
ACTATTTGATTTTGTAGAAAGCTTTCCAAGCAATGTGAATACCATTGGCGGGGTCGGGCTCATTACAGGCAAATCGACATGTCTTAATGATGGTGAGTCGATCAGTATTTTCCTGGTTCGCATTCCGACCAAACTCTCCATTTGATGGGAAATATTGGGAACGATCTTCGATGCGTTCGATTAGGTTATGCCATTGAGGACCAGTGCCAAACTGATCAACGGCTGAATCAATGGACGTTTATCGACGTCCAACACGCGCTACTAATTGATTTGACCGGACTTGTGCATCCCGAGTCGCTCGGTTGGTCGGTTCCTCACCTGTTCGCCGTCGTCCACACTTATGTTGCCTCGGCTGACTAATGTCTTGCGACGGATTTCGTTCAACGCCCGGAAACGAGGGGGGGTGCTTTCTTCCCTTACCTCTTTGCCACCTACCCCGCAGCGCGGCCGGTAGCCGCAATCAGAACAATTGATAGTTAAATCGTAATTTTGTCAGTTGAATCACGAGACAACTTCTTCTGCCCACGAACCGGGAGAGGTGACATAGGCTGCGGGTATGCCGCGCTAAGGCCTAACTGCCTCTATTGCATCTTTTTATAGGCAGCGAGATACGCGTTCGTCATGGCCAGACAGCAGTTCCGTACCATTTCCTGCTCGCGAGTTATTTCCCGGAGATTCGAATTGAGGTAATCGACCACGAAGGCGAGCACCGCATGCTCCTGGTGCTCCTTTGCCCAGATCATCGGCTTTAGGTTGAAGGTGAGGCCCCCCCGGCATGAAGCCGGCGGCATCCCAGAGTACATACTTAGCAGCAGCGCGAGTAAGCATTGCTGGCACCGCTCAATAAAACCCAGTTGCACTCGTTGCTTCTGCTAGCCGCGCCCGTTTAGGCCGCCCCTCAGACGTCGCACAATTCCACCGCTTCATGCAAGCCGGCGAGCGGGTCGCGGGTCGGGATGAATTCGTGTCCCACGTAGCCGCGGTACCCAATCTCCACCAACTTTCGCATAATCGGCGGATAGTTGATTTCTTGCCTGTCGTCTAATTCCGCGCGGCCGGGATTGCCAGCGGTGTGAATGTGACCGATCACGTCTTTGCATTCTTCAATCCGTCGAATGACGTCGCCGTTCATGATCTGCACATGATAGATGTCAAACAACAGTTTGACCCGCGGAGAACCCACCTTGCGGACAATATTAGCGACGTAGTCGATGTCGTCGCCCTGATACCCTGGATGCCCTTTCATTGGGTGACTGCTGTCTCGTGTGTTGAGGTGTTCCAGACAGATCGTGACATTCTTCTTCTCGGCATCTCGAGCGAGCTTCTTCAACGCGGCGACGCAGTTGGCGGCCCCTTCGTCCAAACTGATCTCGCCACTGTTCGGGTTTTCGGCGTCCATCCACTTATAGCCGGTGAAGGCGATCACGGCTGGAACACCGGCCGCATGGCAGTCATCGATCGTTTTCGTGGTTGTGGCAATCACTTCGTCTTGATACATGGGGTTGTTCAGTCCCTTCATAAACGGCGCCCCCGGCATGCCGTTCGACGCAATGGCGCAAGTCAGGCCGTGCTTCTTCAAAGTCGGCCACTCGGCCGGTCCGCAAATCTCCACCGACTTGCAGCCCAGACGCTTGGCCACGGCACAGGTCTTTTCGATGTCCCACATCTCACCGGCAATGTTGAAACACCAGAAGACCACGGAATGCTTGATGTTCCCTTTGAGGTTTTTTTCTTCCGCTGGCATGGCAGATATTCCTGAGTTGAGGACGGATGCCGCAGCACTGGCGGCAGCCGCGGATTTTAGGAGTTCCCGACGAGACAGCGACATGATAACGTCCTTCGATTCGTGATCTCTGGATCATTTCCCTTCAAACAGGGCCTTGTTCGCCGGCTTGCGGTAAGACGCATCGTCTAGCTTGCCGACAGACCACAACAAGCCGCGCGCGACCAGATCGAGATAGCGGTCGTCGCCGACGGTGAGGTTGTTATGGCCAAGCGTCGTGGCGAACACGTTAGTTTTTCCGTTGTATTTATTGGTCCACACGCAGACCGCATCGGCAGTGACGTCGCCGCCCCCTTTGTTCTTATACATCTGCCTGCCGGTCGCCAGCGGTTGGGCCGTTTCCAGCAGCTTGCCGGCGGAGTTGTTGTACAACTCTTCGTTCTCCGTCTTCCACCCTTTCAACCCGTGCGTAATCGGGTTGTCGTCGTCGAGATACGTGATTTCAATGGGAACCTGCGGCCCATGACCAGTGCTGGCAAGGCCTGTGAAATCGAACCACCGAGTGCTCTTCGGATATCCCTCAGTCCGATAGCTGTGAATCCCGCAATGGAGAATGACGGCCGGCAGGCCTTCGCGGTGCGGCTTCAGAATTCTCTCAACTGTCTTAATGTCCTTCACGTCGGAACAACATTCGTCGTGCACGACGACATCGAAACCTTTGGCCCAGTTGTCTTTCTCGTACCACGGGTTGAGATGCGACGTGCCGGTGTCAGGGTCATAACCAATCGCCCATTGGACATTTACGCGGGCCGAGATGCCCTTTGTGAGGAGCGTCTGTTGTTCTTTGTAGTCATGACAACAGCCGCCGAGGATGAGTAGAGCGCGGATCGGCTTAGACTCTTCGGCCATCGCGACCGGACGAGCGGCGGCAATTGTCAGAATTAAACAGACACTCAGACTGATGAACCGTTTGAGGCGTCCGGATAACGTCGGCATGTGGACTCCACATTTCAGGGAACGTGATCGATGAATTATGCTGACTTCGCGTTGCTCACGCCAGTATGCCTTTCGCCCCGCGTCCCCACCTGCGGGCGATTTGTCGTGCTCTCCCTGAAACGAAAGACACCCACACATGCCATAAAGGCGTAAGGTATTAGTCCCGAAGGGGCTGGCATTGGGCTGCCACTTCGTGGCGGAAGACGTTTGAAACGGGCGAGCACGGACCGCGCTCGGCCCTAGCCTGCTCGGGAAAATCGCATTGATAACGCGACAAGAGGGTATCCATATCAGCGGGCAGATCGAGGCGACGTGAAAATTAAGCAAACGGGGTGAGCGATACGGTTCTCTAATCGTTACGGGGGAGACACGCCCTCGTTGCGCCACCAACGAAGTTCATTCGCACCTCGTTCCGCCGAAGCAACGATGTCCAGTCGGCCGTCCTGGTCCAGGTCTGCAAGAATCACGGTCGCGGCGTTCGACCAATTCGGTTTGATCGTGTGAGTCTTCCAGACGGATTTCGGATCTCCCGAATTCTCGAACCAAGCAAGTTGTCCGGCAGGACTCCAGCCCGTCGCAACTACGTCCCGATCGCCATCGCCATCGAGGTCTCCGGCCACGGCTTCAAATCCCTGAGGAAAGGCGTTGGTGATGAGATGTTTTTTCCACGCGGTTCCAAGCCCGGGCTGGCCAACGTTCTCGTACCACGCAACCTGATGTGATTCGGGTGAGCTGGCGGCAACGGGCGCCACGAGCCCGAATGCCATCAGCACGTCCAGATCCCCGTCACCATCAAGATCGACCGGATGCCCATGTGTTGGCGCGATCGTGGCGTTGTCGATGATCGACTTCTTCCACGGTTCGGTAACCGGCTGACCCGAATTCGCGTACCAGATAATCTGATTACCAGACCGCGAGGTGCCCAACAGATCTGGTTTGGCGTCACCATTAAAATCGGCGACAGCGATGGTGCGTGTCTCGCCGATCGTCCCCTCGACCTCGTGCCGCACCCACTTTTCACCGTCGCCAGGAGCTCCGACGTTTTCGAACCAATCGAACCGATTGCCGAATCGCCAGCTGGAGCAAGCCACGTCGAGATCACCGTCCGCATCCAAGTCGGACAAAGCAACGTCATATGAGCCCGGCACTTCCTGCGGCGCGGCGACGCGATGCAATTTCCAAAGCTTGGTGATCGCCTGTTTACCGGGATTTTCGAACCACCGGATGTCCCACTTCATATTATCCACGATCACCACGTCGGCGAGTCCGTCAGCGTTAATATCACCGATCGCGTGCCGCTCGAGCCGGACTGGCTGTTCTTCGAGCTCAACATACTTCTGGATGAATGAATGGCTAAAGCGTCCTTTGCCGTCGTTCAACAACAGATACAAATTACTGTTCGGCTCGGCATCGGAACTGGTGAGATCGAGATCCCCATCCCCATCGAAATCGAATGCGGCGCAGGCATACGAATACGTGTAGTTGCCGAGTAGCCGCTGCTCAGCCAGTTTGAGAGGACCTGCTTGGATTGACTTCGGCGGATCTGGCTCGGCCGACGGCTCGCCACGAGGATCGAGCAGCGCCACAATCACCTGAGCATAGACGCGGTGGCCGAAGTCATTCGGATGATTCACGCCATTGCCACTTTGATCCCAATCCTGTTTAAGTTCCAAAAAGCGAGTCCAAATCGATGTGAGATCGGCCAGTGCCACGCCGGGGCCGGTCAACTCCTTAAGCTTGTCGCGGTATTGGGGAAACAGTTCAGGTTTGAGTCGTGTCCAATCACGGTTCCCCAGCATCGGAGCGACGAGAATAAATTCGCACTCCGGTAGACGCTCGCGAATTTTCCCGATGAGCATCTGAATATTAGCTTGATATTCGGATGCCGGTCGGCTCGCCGCGTCATTCATTCCGAATGCCACAATCACCAGGTCCGGCCGCGATGCGACGACCGAGTCGATTTTGCCTTGTACCCAAGCCGTGTCGGTCCCGCCGACGGATGGATTTTCAAGTGCGACCTTTCCGAGGAATCGACGTTCGAGCTGGATACGGATCAATTCTGGATACGCTGGCTGAAATGGAGCCGCGTCGAACATCCCCGACGCGTTTGCTCCCGCGGAGATACTGTCACCAATTACGACTATCGAGAACGGCTGCTTGTTGAGAAGTTTGAAAACCGAACGCGGCAGCGCGCCCGTGTCGAACACGGGCACGGGTGGCTTCCCAAAGCCCGTAGAATGCTGATAGGTCACACAAGCCTGCATTTCGGCATATTCGAGTCGCCCCCCGAAAAAGATTTCGCCGTTGCCGTCACGGTGCGTCAACTCGTACTTCTGCGACTTTGCCGGCCGCCGCAGCTCTTGTGGCAATCGCGAGGGAATGCGCGATTCGGCGGGCAACACGATCTCTCGCGAATTTGGCTGCCAAACATAATCCTTGCCGTTCTCATAGGTCAGATCGCCTGCCGAGTTGCAAATCGATACGACCTGCTTCACCGGAAACAGCACCGAGGCCCGTGCCTCACCCGTCTTGGTGTCCTTGATGAATAATACCGACTCGCCTTCGACAGTTTCGCCGTCCCAGAACGGTCGCAAGAGTTCAGCCCGGTATTTCCACGCCGGTTTCGCAGGCTCGTCTGCACAGACGGGTGCACTCATCCCCACCGCAACGAACAATACGATAGAAAATGTTATCCGCAAGGTGAGTGCTCCTAGTGCTTCAATACGTTTTTTCGCCATCCCGCTTGCCGGGGTGGTTTAACGGCCTTTGCACTACTTCGTCATTGACTACTCCACGCCCTTCACTGCTCGTTCCTCGCATCTCAGGGACGTGCCACCCCGTGGACGGCACACGGAGTGTGCCTACTACAACATTAGCCGAATAATTCCAGCAGTGGTGTGCCCTTCTCCATGACGGGCCACGGGCGTCCGAAAGCATCGTGGATGCGAGTGTCGGGTGAGATACCGAGGGCATGCAGAATCGTGGCGGCGAGATTTTCGGGAGTGACGGGTTGATCGGCGGGATAAGCCGCATCCTTGTCCGAACGGCCGTACGTGATGCCACCTCGAATTCCGGCACCGGCCAGCACCGCTGGGAAACAGTGACTCCAATGCCCGCGTCCCCATTGGGGCGTATCCGGCTTGGGAGTTCGACCCATCTCGCCGACACACACGACGAGCGTCTCGTCCAGCAAACCACGGTCGCTCATGTCAGCCAGCAACGCAGAAAATGTCTGGTCCAAGCCCGGCAGCAAGTACTTACCGACATCATCGGAATTTCGGTGACTGTCCCAACTGTATCCGTCCGGGCAATCCCACAAGACGGTGACAAACCTTGCTCCGGCTTCTAACATCCGGCGTCCCATCATTGCCGACTGGCCAAAGAGATGTCGGCCATAGCGATCTCGCAGCTCCGGCGACTCGCGACCGAGGTCGAACGCGGCGCGCATCTTCTCGGAAGTCACCAAATCCGCCGCCCGCGTCCGCGCGCGATCGTAGTCCCGCACAAATCGCGAATGGTCGAATTCCCGTCTCGCTGTATCGAATTGCTCCAGCAGACTCGCTCGCCGCACCATCCTGTCCAGAGTCAGGCTGTCACGTGCCTCACAACCCTGAACGCAAAAATTCAACTCGGCGTCGGTGCAATCACGAAAATATGGGTTATCATTCTTATCTCGTTTGGCGATCTTGGTCGCCAGGGCGTTGTACGAGCGACCCAGCCAGCCGGCATATTGGCCGGAACGGTCGTAGCCTTGAATGTGGCCAAGCGGATTGGGCAGGTACACGTAGCTCGGAAAGTCTCGACGCGGATCCGACGGACGCGCCGCATCGTCTCGCTGATCGAGATACTCGACGACAGAACCCAGTGCGGGCCAATCTTTCTCGGTGGCATCGACCATTGCGGCCCCGCGCGGAGCGGGCGGCAACGGATGGCCGGTCTGAATGTAATGACAGGCGTTATGATCGTTATGTGAATGCGTCACGGTGCGGATAACGGCGAACTTGTCCGACATCGCCGCCAGTTTTGGCAGCTTATCGGCAATCATTAACCCAGGCGTCCGCGACGCGATCGGCTGATAAGGTCCACGAATTTCCCGCGGCGCGTCGGGCTTCATGTCGAAAGTCTCTAGTTGGCTCGGCCCGCCAAATAGAAACAGAAACAACACCGATCTGGCTCTGGGGCGAGTCACCAAACCAGTCTCTTCGGCCTCTAGTAACGTAGCCAGACTCGTGCCGAACAGCCCAGCGCCGGCGGCTTGTAAGACGTCGCGCCGCGTAAGTCCATTACATACACTCCGCGGCTGGCCTTGAATCGTGAGCATGATCGCATCGTCCCGTGAGAGCATCGTCCCGTAAGTCTTAGCCTTCGTGAAACGGAGCCAGTCTAACCCTTTCGGTTCCAGCCAACAACGCAAGCTAGTGCGCGGCAATGCCAGACTGTAAGACAATTCTTTGATATCGAAGCAGTCTTAAAGGTAAATATCAGCCGACGCACAATGAAAGCCTACGATGTTATATTTGATCCCATGCCGCCGCTCGACCGACTCTATTTCTTAACCAAGACAGCTCAGGGCATTCACCTACGAAAGCTCTGCAGAATTATCCTTTTTGATGACCTGGAATCCGGTGTAAACGGTGAGATTAAGCTCCTCGAATTTGTACAGCATGTGCAAAGCGGTGCTTGGCTTCTCAAACCCGGCTCCGGACCGCATTGACGTTGAACCAATGACGATGATTTATGGGGGACGGCGAAGCGCTTCTAATGCGTGATGAAGATGCCTTTCGCGGTAGAATGAGTCTAGTGAATTCGAGCCACCACGGAACTATCAAAAGGTGAATTAGTCATGATCTGCTGGAGTTGCCACAAAGATATTCCAAACGAGGCAGCGTTCTGTCCACATTGCGAGGCGGAAGCAATTGCAGAACCATCATTGGACGAACTCACAGCCGCAGCAGGCGCGCTGTCAACACTGAGTCCGGAGTTGCTTGACGAACTTCGCGACGCTTTCGAAAAGAGCGAATCCGGCGATGAATTTGTCAATCGTATCATGGTGGGTGACTGCCCCAAGTGTGACAGTTCAAAGACTGGTGATTGCGAGAACGATCCGGAGATCAATGACCCTTGCGTCGGCCGGTGCTTTGAGTGTGGACAGTTGTGGTGCCTGGATTGCGGAGAGTTTTTCAAGGAAGCTCAATTCAAGGAGCACAACTGTCCCGCCATGGAAGAAATGGATTTCGATGACGATGACCTAGACGACCCAGATTGACGTCATGTCATTTGGTCTTCCCAGTGAGCAATGTTTCGACGTCTGCCTCCCTTCCGAAAAAGGGAGACAGACGTCATTTCGTTCCCGCCGGCCGGACGGTTCTTGCGTTCGCGTTCGAGGCCGACCAGCGCCCCGACCACGAGCGCCGCGCCGAGGCGCATCGCGAA
>JANNPR010000554.1:0-1770 GCA_031400345.1 Planctomycetota bacterium
CCCCATCTCGCTCGACGTCTTGGTCGGTTGGCTCGATACCGGACAGGCCGACCGGTGGTACGGCGTTTAAGTCGATGGCCACTCGCAGAGTGCTGCATTGCGTTCGGTCTTGCGCCGAAAGTAGCTCGACACCGGCAGCGCCTGCAGCAAACAGGAGCGATGCTCCTGAAATGGCTCTGGCTGTCTGCGCAGGGGACTGTACTACGACGGGTTCCAACGATGCAGCAGGTACCAACGTGCGAATCGATTGGCAGACTTTTTCAGCGCGATCAAGTGTCCGGGAAACGGCTCGTACGGTAACGCCCTCACGAGCGAGCAACCGAACAATTCGTTGCCCGACCGGTCCCGTCGCAGCTAACACGGTTGCCACTGCACCCCGCAACGTGAGGTGCCGTTCTGCCGCCAGGACCGCTGCTGCAGCCGTGGTGTTGGCCCCATTTGCATCCAACATCACTGATACGCGCATCGGACCAAAGAAGCAGTTCGTAACTTTCGTCAGTAGTGTCTCGCCACTGGCAACATTGGACCCACCGATAAAAATAGCCGTATTGTGCAAGTCCTTAGGCCCTCTCGTGAACATGGCACCATAGACCAGATCTCGGACTTGTTCTGGTTGGAGGCTTTGATATTGCAGCAAGCGGTCGACATCGGAATCGACAGCGACGACGGCGTCGAAAACGCTGGCATGCTCATCTGAGTCAAATTGCAAGAGGATTTTCGGTTTAGACATGTTGTCAATTCATCAAAAAAGAAACCCGGCTTCCATCGAAACCGGGTATCATGTCCGTTTTGGGCAGACCGTGCGGGTGCAATGAGACCCTGCCGGGGACAGATTAAAAGCCCTTGAAGGGGTGCTCCACGGTATCCTTCTTGGCAATCATCTCGTCGGCCGATGGCTTTCCCTTCATGGCACTGGCAATAGCTTCTTTGGTGGCAGCGTAGTTGTAATCGTAGATTTTCTTGTTGTCTTCCGCGGCTGGATGAATAAACACCCCGCAAACAATGACGAGTTCCTCGGCTTTAGCCTTAGGAATTGTGCCGTCGGCGACCGAGTCAGCGACCGCCTTGGCGACCGCCGCTTGTGCCGGGCCGAACATCTGGACGGCCTGCTTCATGCCCTTAATGGTCACCTTGGTGACCAGCACGGTGGCCGGCTTGACCGCCACGTTGGGGGCAAGAACCGCCAACAAGTTTGAATGACCTTCACTCTGTCGCGCCAGTGCGTTTGCGAACGCGGCGCCGACCGGACCTTCTTTGGTTCCGATCAACAGATCAATATGCGCAATTTCGCTTCCCTCACCCGCTAACGCCTCACCGATAAGCATCAACATGAACTGGTCTCCCTGCAAAGGACTACATGATCACGAGCCGTGCCTGACGATCGCGACTACACCGACGTGTGCCGCGAGGCACTTAAGGTTGTTACCCGCATCCGACTTTCGAGAAGTTATCAAACGTAGCGCCAAATGCAACACCCTGACAGTGAGCGACCCCGGGCCTGTCGGTGCAATCCGCTGTCGGTTACAAATTACAGGGTATGCATCCTCCCCGAAAATCAGCTTCTCACAACCGCTCCGTTGCCTCACGCGATCGATCAGGTCCGCGGTCCGATTTGCAGGCGATTGAGCGAACGGCGTTACTGTCACCCGATCCCAGTAGGCCTATCGCAGTCGCGTATATTAAGTCGCCAACAAGCCATCCGCTCCTATACCGCAAACGTATCCAGCGACTGGAGGGTAAGCCGCAATCCGGTGGTTGGGTCGCCGTATA
>JANNPR010000675.1:0-3339 GCA_031400345.1 Planctomycetota bacterium
TGTTTGACGGCTGCCGTCGCTCCGATCTTGATGATCGATCGCCTGCAACATCTAGGGTTGTCACATGCCGGGATGGCTGTGGCCGCGCTGGTCATATATCTCGGGGTCCGATTTGGGATCGGTGCGATCTTCAAGCGGTACACGGTCCATCGCGGGATGTGGCACAGTTTACCCGCGGCAGCAATCGCCGGCTTACTGACATTTGTGATTTGCGGCTGTCAAGATTTTTCCATGCAGTTGTTCAAATCAGCAGCTGTCGTGCTTGGCTTCTTGTCGCACTTAATGCTTGATGAAGTCTGGAGTGTACAACTGAAATGGACTGGCCCACGCCTGAAGAAGTCTTTCGGAACGGCGATGAAATTATGGGGCGATGACCCGGTTGCGAATTTCTCGGCATATGCCAAACTCTTCGCACTCTTGGCCTACGTGACCGTGGCTGATCCAATGCTCATGAACAAATTCCGGAATGAGAATGAGCATCGTTGGCAAACGGCTCGTCAATGGGTAGCCGAGATTGCCGACAAAGCCGGCTCGCTGAAGAGATAGACCAACCGATGGCAGAATTTATCGACCTGTTCCTACATCTCGACCGGCACCTCGCCGAGTTCACGGCACAATACGGTGGCTGGACGTACTTGATCTTGTTCGCCATTGTCTTTTGTGAAACCGGTTTGGTTATCACTCCGATTTTGCCAGGTGATTCGCTTTTGTTTGCCGCTGGCGCAATCGCTTCCCAGACACTACCTGACGGCTCACACCCCCTGAATGTCTGGAGCATGGGTTTGCTGCTTACAATTGCTGCAATCCTGGGTGACACGGTGAATTACCACGTCGGTCATTTTCTGGGGCCCAAGGTTTTGCGAAGCGAGAAGTCCTGGCTTTTCAACAAGAAGCATTTGGAGCGGACGAATCATTTCTTCGAAAAGTACGGTGGCAAGACGATCATTTTTGCTCGCTTCGTGCCAATCGTGCGCACCTTTGCGCCTTTTGTGGCCGGTGTTGGCTCCATGAGCTATTTGCGATTCCTGTCGTACAACGTGATCGGCGGTGTGGTTTGGGTAGTGGGACTCGTGTCGGCCGGCTACCTTTTCGCCGAAACGAAGTGGGTCAAGAACAACTTTTCGATCGTGATCCTGGCGATCATTGTGATTTCGATTCTGCCGGGCGTCGTTGAATTCATCCGACACCGTCGCGAGACGCGGAGAGCCAAGCTGTAGCGCAGTAGTAGGCACCACTCCGTGTGCCGTTACGGCACACGGAGTGTGCCTACTACACCGCAAGAGATGGTCGCCGAATGAGCCATCACGTGTAATCCACGTCAACATACCAACCCGAAGCGTAAGCGAGGAATCACGGTTTTTACGTCGCTGACGCTTCGGGTTGGTGTACCTTTCATTACATTCCCACATAGGATGACCAACGACTCCTTCAAAACGCTTTGGCGCTGTCGAGCAGTATCGTAACCGGACCGTCGTTCACCAAAGCCACCTCCATATGCTCCCTGAAACGTCCCGTTTCTACCTGTAGTCCGCGCACTCCGGCGGCGGCAACGAACGTTTCATATAACCGCTGTGCCAGTTCCGGAGGTGCCGCATCGGTGAAACTCGGACGCCGGCCTTTTCGGCAGTCGCCAAACAGCGTGAACTGACTGACGACCAACATGGCGTATCCCGACTCCTCCAACGACCGATTCATTTTGCCTTCGTCATCATTGAAGATTCGCAACACACAAATCTTGTCGGCTAAGTACCGAGCATCTTCATCGGAATCATCCCTGCCGACCCCCAATAGCACCAACACACCGGGACCAATTTGTCCCGCAATGTTGCCACGGATCGTGACCTTAGCTTGACTTACTCTTTGAACGCAGGCGCGCATGGTTGGTCCCGTTGTGCTATTACCGTGATGCTGTACAACATGTTTTTTCGACCCCCTCCCCTGCCCTGCTCCGTTTGTTGGCGTGCTAACGGTCTATCGTAATCATGTCGCACTGGCCAGTGGTCCTATACACGATCGCGGTTTTGTTGGCGTCGCTAACTGGCGGCATCATGCCCATCATCGTCAAGCTAACTCACAAGACGATGCAGTTCGCTGTGAGTTTCGTAGCGGGCGTGATGCTGGGAGTTGGCTTTTTGCACATGTTGCCTCATGCGGTCAACGTATTGCATGACGCGCGGTACGCCATGTTATGGGTGACGGGCGGTTTCCTGCTGACGTTTTTCGTGCAGCGTTTTTTCTTGATCCACCATCATGCGGTTTCGCACGAGCATGAATCGAAGGATCAACATACCGGCGCACATTCTCACGCACATCAGCACCCGGACGAAACGGGCGCATTAGAATGTGCAAATCGTGACTTAGTTGCCGAGCGATTTACTTGGACGGGTGCCGCAGTTGGTTTGGCGATCCACAGCCTCACATCTGGTGTGGCGTTAGCCGCAGCCTATGAAGCTGAGCGTGAAACATCGCTGTGGGCCGGCGGAGCAACCTTCCTGGCAATCTTCATTCACAAGCCATTTGATTCGCTGACTATTGTCACCTTAATGACAGCCGGCAAGTGGCCGGCGAAAACATGTCATCTGGTGAACGCTTTGTTTTCGTTAGCGATTCCGGCTGGCGTCATCTTGTTTTACCTTGGCCTACAAAATTTAACCGGCCTGCAGACTCAGATTCTCGGTTGCACATTGGCCATCTCGGCCGGCACTTTCATTTGTATCGCAGCCAGTGATTTGTTGCCCGAAATGCAGCTCCACTCACACGACCGTGGCGAGCTTTCTTTCTGGCTATTGGCCGGTCTGGCACTCGCATTTCTAGTGGGACATTATTCGCCGTAACATCGGCAATGGGTTTTTATTGTTAGCAACGTCAAAGCCGCCATCGAGTTCACAAAGAGGGGCAGGATGACCGAGCGCACTCTAGCGAAGTGGGCGCAACAGGTTGCGCTAACGATTTCAGTTGAACATCCTTTCTTCAACATGTCTGACAAGCCCACGGTGGTCGGCGCGAAAACAAGTGCTTGTAGTCAGTTCAACTTGCATAACTAATTGTCTCTGGTTTCGGCTTCGCCGCTTTTTGAAATAAATCGTTGGACCACATCGTGCCGCTTGAGGACCTCGCCAACATCGTCTCCCAGTTCGGCAAATAGCTGCCGGTAGGCCTCTTTGAGGCTCGACTGATCAAGCTGCGATGCCGCACCCAGAGTCGGAAGACGTTGCCGCCATCGTAGTGATGAGAGAAGTTCGGCCCGCAAAAAGTCGAATACGTCCATCCCAGTCGCTGGTAGAATTCCCACCGACAAAGAAATTGATTCCTCCCCGGCTCGCGTACGATGCCAATAGC
>JANNPR010000693.1:0-2527 GCA_031400345.1 Planctomycetota bacterium
GTCCCCACAGTCCGGTGACGACCTTCGACACCATCAGATAGTGCGCATCGGTGGCGTCGTAGTCGAGCCCGACTTCTTCGCCGATGGCACGTAACGCCTGTTCTTCTTTGACATATCCCATTTGGACGATGGAATCGAGGAGACTAGCACCATCGTTGTTGGTGACGCGCGCGGCAGCCAACTGCTGTTCGTTCAACAAGCCTCGTCGAAGTAATATCTCGCCAGTTTCCATGAGTATATTCTGTGTTGTTTTCTTCGGTTTTTAGCGATCCGTCTTGGACGATTTCTTTAGATAACTTAGTTCAGCTGGTACACCAACCCGAAGCGCAAGCGAGGCAATTCCCGCGGACCTCGCTTGCGCTTCGGGTTGGTATGCCACATAACTTCTACTAGGGATATCATTAGGGTTCCAAACGTTCCAATGCGTCTCGCACTGCGGCGCGGACGGCGGGGTCAGGATCATCCAGGGCGGTTAGGAGTGCCGGTTCTGCGTCACGAGCAAGTTCACCCATGCCGCCAAACGTCATCGCCGCAAATCGGCGGACGTCTGCCCCTTCGTGCAGCAACAGGTTCGTGAGCACAGGAACCGAAGCAGACCCAATCTGAGTAAACGAATGCAGCATGGCATCACGAAATTCGCGATCACCATGTGGTTCTATGTTCATCTCGGCGCGACCAAATACTCGGTCCTCGACAATATCAGCATTGAGCAGCGCCAAATCACGCCTCAGATTTTCTAGTTCGAGCGTTTGCACGGTTAACTCTTGTTCGTACGATTCTAACCGATTTCGCAGCTTAGTTACGTCGGCCTCGTCATCCGGCCGCCCAGCTAACACCGTCGCGATTGTGGAAGGGGGGCGATCGCCCATCATTTCCATCAGCAACGTCAAGGCCGCGTCCAAGTCTGCTCGTAATAACTCGTGCTCCCGCGATTTAAGTGCCAGCTCTTGCGTTCGCATTTCCAATAATTGGGAGGTTCGGTTTAAAAGGGACTGCAGGCGATCAATTCGCTCGGAAGGTACTTTGCCTTGGCCCAAAACCTTTCGTCCAGAGCGACTTTCCGTCGATAAATCATGCGGTTCCGAATTTCGTTCCAACTCTGCGGCGATGGCTTGTTCGATTGCAGCGCGGTCACGTCGGTAATACGCATACGAACCGAGCGCCACTGCGGCAGCACCGAACCCGATGGCCACATACAGCAGGACCGTAATTACACTTTTTTGTTCGTCCATGGCTAGAATCGCGGAATACTGATGGGGGGGCCGCGATGCTCTCAACTAACGGCCGCGATCTCGATCGCCGCCGCGCGAATCGCGACCTCGGTCACCACTACCAGAGCTGCGGCCATCAACGCCAGAGCGGCCTGAAAACGGCGAGGAACCACTGGATCCAGGGGGCCGGCCACCAAATCCGCCGGATTGTTGTAGCCGCTGAAAAAACTCCATACGCCGTTGCATGTCTTCCGGAGACGTGCCAGGAGCAGGTCCGCCCCCGGTCGAACTTCCGTTGCCAGACGACCGACTTGTCTGATTTTTCAACAATGAGTTCAAAGCTTTCTGCACTAATTCCGCGTTGGCGTGCTTCAGTGTTACCACGGAAGTAGCTTGTGTGGAGTCGGTTCCTTCCTGATCAATTTGCTTCACCAGACTTTGGACTTCGATAAACAGCGGTTCCGGTGCGGTGACAATCAGTGCATTATTTCGTTTGTCGACGCCGACAGACATCTTGGCCGGCTCACCGCGTTGTTCGCGGTTTTGACGACCGCCGCTACCGCCACGGAGAGCTCGGATAAAATCCTCTGGCGAAGGCTGCTGCTGTTGACGCGACTGTCCGCTGGTAGCCAAACGGCTCGCGAATACCTGCTTGACGACTTCAGCCGCTTCGTCCGCCGAAATGAACGTCAACGGTATAATCCGGGGCGCCCCATCCGTTTGAATGTCGGTCATACTGCCTTCCTGATCGACGACCTTTAATAACTGCTCGACCATGGCGATGTCATTGGCGTTGGCATAAACAATCAGCGCGTTCAGTCGTGGATCGGAGACCATTCTTATTTGTCCACTCGCCTGTACCGTGGAGGGCGCGTCCTCATCGCCACCGCCACCCCCACCCATCATGCCGCCCATCAATCCACCCAAGAGACCACCGCCGAACATGCTCGATGCCATTCCGCTCAGCGCAGAACCGCCGCTGCTACTGCTCCCGCCTCCTAACACATCCTGAATTAAGATCTGCGCGACTTCCGCACGTGCATATCGCAAATAGAACACCGTGAAATTCCGACTGGTGCCAGAGGCCATAGGGCCAGCCAGCGAGCGGACTAACTGCTCGTAGCGGTCCAAGGCCTCTTCGTCGTCGGAAGTGACGATGATACCGCCTGGAACCACGGTGACTCGGATCTCCGCCCGGCGGTGAGCTGCTCGGGCGCCGCATATTCTGGGGTCAGCACCGAGTCCCCGTCGCGCGTGAGAGCGGTCACGCTGCCACCGCCGTCGCTCTCCAGCAGCTTCGCGATGCCGAAATCGAG